>JBJYXQ010000148.1:0-3758 GCA_046260035.1 Anaerolineae bacterium | reverse complement strand
TACAGTCAATGACCGAACTGGCGTGATAGTTGGCATTGCCGCTCCAGCCGTTGCCACGAATCTCGAACGTCCAGCCATACGGCACAGGGTTGGTCGCATTTTGGTTCGGATAGTAAACGGTCAACCCCATCGTCGCCGCGCTGCCGCCGATCAGGAACAAGGGGTCGCTTCCCGGCGCAACATCCGCCTGGATCACGGTCCCGTAATCGCCCCCCTTGTCTTCAGGGGCACCGTCTTCGGGAGCGCTGTCGGGATCGCGCCAGTCGCCGCGCAGCGTACAGAACGGCCACACGAAAATCGTGCGCGTGACCTTGTACGTCCCTACTGGCATCCAAACCGTACCGCCGCCTGTGTGATGACAATCGTCGAGCGCGTGTTGGATCGCGTCGCTGGCGTCGCGCACGCCCTCGGGATCGGCATCGTAATCAAGGACGTTGAAATCGATGACCACCACATCGTCGGTCGGATAGACCGGCGTCACGATCTGTGATCTACGAGGCTTCGCCATATCCGTCACCTCCTCCAGAGAGAGCGCTTCAAAGCTTGTGTCATCGCTTTGGCCCATACCTCGCACGTCCACACGCGTGCGCTCGCCGCTGTACCACAAGCCCTCGACCGACGTCAACTGCCCGCCCCCGACGCCACGTTCGACTTCGAGGCGAAGCCCTTCCTCCATATCGCCCATATCGACGTAGGCAAACTCGTCGTCGCTCGCTTTGTATATCCGTGCCGCGAAACGATAGTAGGTCGCGCGTTTGACGGTTAGGGTTTCTGTGAAGAGCGGCGTGATGGTAAGCGCTGCCGTCACGGTAGGCGTTGTTGTGGCAGGAAGGGAAGCTGTTGTGGTGAGTGTAGTGTCGACGGCGGGTGTAGCTGGTCCACATGTAGACAGCGCCAGGATCAATATCCCAGCCCAGATCAGCGTCCAACAGCGTCGTCCCAAACATATACTCCTCACAATTCAGCCATCCTTCTTATCAAAACCGTTACAAAGGTTTCTGAGCCGGGATCGGCAGCGTCACCGGCTGGGCCGTTTCGCGCGCCTGCTCGATGTGACGGGACACGATGTCTACCAGATGAATGCTGTGTCCGCATCCCGCAAACCAGAACGCATAGATACCCGTTGCTCCCCCGATGTCGGATCGTCGGTGCCGGGGGGTAGATAGTGCAGCATCAACTCCCGCGTGCGGGCCAGTTTTACCACAGGCATTAAGGAAGCGGCTCTCCAAGTTGCCGGCGTAACGTGGCAATCAAATCCGGTTCCGGCTCAACCGGCAGAGGGATGACTGTGTGGTGCAGCGCACTCATGTACATCCCCAGGATGATGTTAAAATCCTGCAAGGCCAGGGTCAAGTTCAAAGGATGGATGGCCCTGTCGTCTTCCAACCAGTCGAACATTGCTTCGGTCAGACCGGCCTGACCGAGGATGTCTTCCGCGCCATATTCGTGCGCGCCGGATTCGACCACGCCGTCGCAGAACGTCTCCCACGACCACATCGTCCACTGGATGTAGCCACGTGCACCGTAGACCGCGATGCGCTTGTGGGTGTGCGTGCGCTCGTCGCCGCGCCGGACGTAGGGCGCGTTGGCCCCGCACTGCAATACTGCGTGAACGCCGTTGTCGTAATTAATTTTGACGAGGCTCTGATCCGGCGCGTAGTGTTGCCCACGCGTTTCTTGCAGACCCTCGGCTCCTGCGACCTGCCCGAAAACCGTCAGTGGTTTGGCTTCGGGGATAAACGCCCCGATGGCCTGGAGCGAGTGCGTGCCCTGGTAAGCCAGATTCATCCGCGCGCTGGCCTCGATGAAACGCACCTCGCCGATCCTGCCGTCCTGCACCATTCGCTGCAACGTCTGCCGCCGTGGGTGGAAGTGCAGTTGGTGGTTGATGGCAATTTTGACGCGGCTGCGCTGCGCAAACTCTCGAATTGCGACGAAGTCCTCGCCCTGGCACGCCAGCGGCTTTTCGACGACGAGGGCGGGAATTCCGGCGGCTTCGGCGGCCTCCATAATTTCCAGCCGCACGGTGGGTGGTGTGTTGACGTGAACCAGATCTGGCTTCTCTTTCACAAACATCTCCCGGTAGTCCGTGTAGCGGGCCGCCACGCCGAACTGCTCGCCGAACGCTTCCAGCTTGTCGCGCTGCCGTGTTGACACCGCCGCCAGCGTCCCGCGCCGGATGTATTGATACGCTTCGGCCAGCCCGCGCGCCCGTCCCCCACTCACCCCAATGATTGCACACTTGTACATGCTTACCCCCAATCACGAGTTGCGCTTTACATTTTACGCATCACGTTTTACGTTTCATTCTTCCCATGGCTTGAGCAACACTTTGGCACACGCGCCGGTGGTTTGCAATTCCCACGCCTGTTGCGCTTGTTCCAGCGGAAAGGTGTGGCTGATGAGCAAATCCAGACTGGCGGCGCTCGCGGCGATGATGCGCATCAACCGGGACGTGTCCTTGAGGTTGTAATGCCACGAACCAACCAGCGTCAGCCCCTTGCGGATCATATCAGGGCTGATCCGCACCGGCGTATCCGCGCCGGATTCGCCGACGAAGGCGACCTTGCCCAGTCGCCGCGTCGCGTCGATGCACAGCCGGTGTGCGGCGACGACGCCCGAACAATCGATGGCCTTATCCACGCCGCGCCCGTTCGTCGTCAGCGCGAGGATCTGCTGCACAGCGTCCGCGGCGCGGGGATCAATCACCGCCTCCGCGCCGAGTGCCTTCGCCCGCTCCACCCGCCACGGGTTGCTCTCTACACCGATTACCCGCGCGCCGCGATAGCGCGCGTTGATGACGCCGCCCAATCCCACCGGCCCCAGTCCCGTGATGAGCACCGTGTCGAAGGCATCCACGCCAATGGCCTCCATCGCTCCGAACGTCGGTCCCAGACCACAGCAGGCCATCGAAGCATGTTCGTAAGAGATGCCATCGGGGATCGGGACCAGCAGCCAATCGGGCTTGAGGAGATATTGCGCCATCGTCGCCCGGCCTTCCGGCGAGCCGGTAAACGCTTCGAAATTCACCGTATCCTGGCAGTAGATGTAATCGCCCGCCAGGCACAGCGCGCATTTGCCACAGGGATATTGCGGCATCACCACCACCCGGTCGCCCACTTTGACTTTGCCAGGTTGGGCGACCTCGACGACCTCACCTGCTGCCTCGTGCCCCAGGTACGCGGAGGCGTTCCCGGTGATAAAGCTCTTGTACTCCGTACACATCGGCGCGACGTGCACTTTGACCAAGGCCCAATCCTCTTTGGGATGTGGTGTGGGGACTTCGACGATTTCGGCTTTGCGCTCGCCGACAATGGTTGCTTTTTTCATCAGTAAACTCCAAAAAATAGTTAAAGGTTACAGGTTGAAGGTTGGGAAAATCCGTTAGAATTCGTTCAATCCGTTGACTTTTTACAGCGGCAGTATGATAGGTTGGTGTGTTTCGCCGGACTGGTACGCCGCCAGCAGCACCTCGAGCGTTTTGCGGCCTTCTTCACAGGGTATGTCCGGTGTACGTCCCTCAAAGACGGCTTCGGCAAATTTATCGAAGTAAACGACATAAGCCTGGTCCCCCCATTGCTGCGGAAAGGAAAGCTGCGTCCATTCACCGGGCGTCAGGCCTTCGATCTCGTTATCCGTGTAGACGAGCAAATCGTTGTTGTCGAAGACGATCTGTCCGGCGGTGCCGAAGATGCGGTTGTCGGAGGCTTTCGTGCCGCGCGCGCCCGCCTTGGATGCACCCGGCGCGCACGAGGCCG
>JBJYXQ010000147.1:1570-4926 GCA_046260035.1 Anaerolineae bacterium | reverse complement strand
TTGGCCCACCTCATCTTCAGCGGCAACTTCGCCGCCGTCGCCGGTGGCGGCCTGTTCAACGATGGGGATAGAGGGACCAGCAGCCCGGTGCTGACCGACATTCTTTTCAGCGGCAACCAGGCTGGGGCTCGTGGCGGGGGAATGCATAATGAACAAAACAGCAGTCCCACGCTGACCAACGTCGTCTTCCGTGGCAACCAGGCCACGTGGGGCGGGGGCCTGATCGTTTGGGGTGCAAGTGAGACCAACACCCCAAAGCTGAGCAATGTCCTCTTCAGCGGCAACCAGGCCATTCGGGGCGGGGGCATGGCACTTGCCAATACAGTCGGGGGTCCTCGCCTATCATTGACCAATGTCACCTTCAGCAGCAATCGTGCTGACCAGGGCGGCGGGATTTTGACGACTCAAGGCGCGCTGACGTTGACCAACGTCATTCTATGGGGGAACACGGCCATCACCGGCACGCAAATGTACATGGTTGCGACAGACACGGTCCTCAATACCACCCTGATCCAGAGCAGCACCAACGCGATCTACGACCCAGACGGCACGCTCACCTACGGCCCCGGCATTCTCACCGACGATCCGCAGTTCGTCAACCCCATCACGGCCACCGTCGCGCCCACAACCCTGGGCGACTATCACCTGCAAATGAGCAGCCCGGCCATTGATGCGGGAGACAACGCAGCGGTCGCCGGCATCACCACCGACCTGGACGGCAACCCGCGCATCCTGGGTGGCACCGTGGACCTCGGCCCGTACGAAGCGCTGACGACCAACGTCTACACCCTGACGCTGGCTGTCGAGGGTAACGGCACCACCACCCCGCCCACCGGCCCCCACGTCTACGAAGAGAACGCCGTCGTGCCCATCACCGCCACGGCGGATAGCGGCTGGGAATTCGCGGGCTGGCTGGGCGACGTGGCTACCCCATCGGCAGCCGCCACCACCGTCACGATGAATGCGGACAAAACGGTCACGGCCACCTTCAGCGAAATGGCCATCCCGACATACACGTTGCAGGTGAACATTACGGGACTAGGAAGCGTGACACGCGCCCCGGATGCGACGAGTTACATCTCCGGCACCACCGTCACCCTGACCGCCATACCGGAAACCGGATGGCTCTTCAGCACCTGGAGCGGCGCAGCCACCGGCAGCCTGACCCAGACTACGGTGATGATGGACGCGGACAAAGTCGTGAACGCTATCTTTAGCCCGGAGGATGCCGTCTACGTCTACCTGCCGCTGGTTTTACGCGACAGCGGCAACTAGCCTTCAAAGAATTATGGGGTATCAGTGGATCACAAAATGCTCCGAGGGGATCGTCAGATCCCCGTTCTGGTCTGGATCTGGCGATCCAGACCAAACAAAATTGGATCTACTGAGCATCAAGTTTTGACCCTCGCTATGTAAAAATACAGTGTCGGGGTATACTTTGGGAGGAGAGACTTTCTCTCCTCCCTTTTGTTTTCACGAACACAGATTGTGAGGAGTTTTACAGTATCTGCGATGCAGCCCCAATAATGAAGCGATCGCAGGACTACCCGACTAACGACTATCTGACTTATAACGATGTGACTATTCTTGAAGGAGGTAAAATGACTACACCCTTCCCACCACCCGGCTTTATCCCCGCCGAATCGGCGATCCCCGGCATTGAGGTGTATATGCCTGCGCCGGAGGAAACTGAAGCGCTACCCGAAGTGTCGGATTTCAAGTGCCCACAGTGCCAGGCAACAACGGCTTACAGCGTCGCCGACGGCGGCCTGCGCTGCGCGCACTGCGGCTATTACGAACCGCCCGCCAAACCGATTGTCGGCAAGGGCGCGCAGGAATTCGAGTTCACCGTAGAGACAATGGCCGTCGCCAGCCAGGCGCACGGCTGGGGCGAGACACGCCAGGAATTGCAATGCCAAAACTGCAACGCGCGCACAACCCTCCCACCGGGCCGGTTGACGTACACGTGCCCCTTCTGCGGATCGAACCGCGTGTTGCAGCAGGACGCGCCGCAGGACGTGCTTCGCGCGCGCTTCCTGATCCCCTTCAAGATCGAAGCTGATGCGTGCGGTCCCATCGCCCAGGAATGGTTGGGCAGCAGTTGGATGGTACCGAAGGCGCTCAAGCAGAAGGTGGTCGCCGAGTTTACGGGCATCTATCTGCCGTACTGGACCTTCGACGCTGTGACCCGGGCCGAATGGAAAGCCGAGGTCGGTCACCAGGAAACGCGCCGGCGCTACGATGCTTCGAGCAAATCGTGGAAGAGCTACACCGTCACCGTCTGGCGCTGGGAGTCCGGACGCGTGCGGGAATCCTTCGACGATTTGTTGGTCCCCGGGACGGCGAAGTTGAGCCATGTGCTGTTGAGCGCTCTGCAAAACTACGATACGCAAGCATTGGTCGCCTACGAACCGCAGTACCTTGCCGGATTCCTGGCGCAGGCCTACGACGTTCCGTTAGAAAAGGCATGGGAGGAGGGCCGCGAGAAGATGCGCGCAGCGACGCGCTCGGCGTGTCGTGGGCAGGCCAGCACGTCGCGGATTCGCAACTTCAGCATGGCGTTGGATTTCAACGACGAAAGCTGGCGCTACGTGCTCGCGCCGGTATACATGGCCGTCTACCAATACGAGGGACAACCCTACCAGGTGATGGTCAATGGAGAAACGGGGGCCATTGCCGGGCAGCGCCCGGTGGACTGGAACAAGGTCTGGCTCGTGGTCGGCGCGTCGGTCGCCCCCGGTGTGCTGCTGACGCTCGTGGGATTGCTGGCGATGGTGCTTGGCGTGCTGTTGCCCCCTGCGCTGGGCGCGGCGGCCGTGCTACTCGTGCCGGGCGTTATCCTGCTCATCATCGGCGGGATCATCGCCTTTGTCATTGCGGGCAAAGCAAGGAGGATGGATGATGTCTGAATTGACTGGATGGGAAACCGAGGTCATCATCACCGTCTGCCCGGAATGTGATTGGCGCTATATCGTCCCCGCTGAAAAAGTGCCGCTGCGCTGCCCGCACTGCTTCGCGGCAAACCTGGAACCTGTTACCGAAGAAGTGGAACAATTGCCCTATCTCCGCCCGCCGGAATTGGTGACCCCCTTCACAGTGACCAAAACCGCTGCGGATGCGCACATCGAGAAGTTCGCCGATGGCATCCCCTTCGCGCCACGTGACCTGAATCCGGATGCGCTGCGCAGTCACGTGCAGCCCTTCTACCTGCCGATGTGGTTGGTGGATGGTGACGTGATAGCGACGTGGGAAGCAGAGGTCGGCTTCGACTACAACGTCGTCAGCCACCAGGAACGCTACAGCGACGGCAGCGGCTGGGCCACACGTGAGGTTGAAGAGACGCGCATCCGTTGGGA
>JBJYXQ010000147.1:0-1470 GCA_046260035.1 Anaerolineae bacterium | reverse complement strand
TGGATCGCCGTGGCGCGGAAACAGAAGCGTGTGGAGTACGTCGTCAAACCGGGAACGCTGATCCTGGTCATCGTCGCAGCGCTGTTATTGCTACGCGGCGCGGACAACACGCGGCTGGCGCTGTTCTTCGTGTTGGGGCTATGCTTTTCCCTAGCAGGCGACGTGTTCCTGATGCTGCCCGGCGAGCGGTTCTTTATCCCCGGCCTGATTGTGTTCTTCATCGCGCACGTTTTCTACATCATCGGGCTGAATCCCACACTGCCGCCGCTCGGTTCGGTGGTGGTGTTGATCGTCGTGGCGGCGCTCGGGGTGACGCTCTACACACGCATCGCCGCATCCCTGCAACAGAAAGGTGAGCAGGCAATGCGCATCCCGGTGGGCGCCTATGCGACCATCCTCAGCCTGATGCTCTTTTCGGCGTGGGCGACACTGTTCCGCCCGGCGTGGCCTGCCCCGGCACGCTTCACCGCGATCCTGGGCGCGACGCTCTTCTTCGCCTCCGATTCGATGCTGGCGTGGAACAAATTCGTCGCGCCGTCGCACGTTTTGCACGTACTGGTGATGGTCACCTACCACCTGGCGCAGTTTGCTCTGGCGGCAACCATCGCCCTGGCACCGTGACAGAATGGCGCATCTGCTGCTCGTCAGGCATTCCATGCCGGACATCGATCCGAGCGTCGCGGCGCGCCATTGGAAACTGTCGGACGAGGGGCGCCGCCGCTGCACTGTGCTGGCCGAAATGCTATCTGCTTACCGTCCCGCCGTCATTGTGTCCAGCGTGGAGCCGAAAGCGGCAGAAACGGCCGCCATCGTCGCCGCGAGTCTCGGCCTGCCGCTGGAGACCGAGGTGGATTTGCACGAGCACGAACGCAGCCATGACACCCGTTTCTCGCAAGAGGCATTCCAACACGCCGTGGCCCGCCTCTTCGCGCAGCCGGAAGACCTGGTTTTCGGAACTGAAACAGCAGCACAGGCACAGCGTCGCTTCGGACAAGCTGTGGACCGGCTGCTGGCGCGCTATCCAGGGGAAACCATCGCCGTGGTGGCACACGGGACGGTGATCTCGCTCTTTGTGGCCGATCGTTGCAGCAGCGTCGACGGTTACACGCTGTGGCGGCAGCTAGGCCTGCCAGCTTGTATAATTTTATCACTGCCGGACTTTGCGCTGGAAACGGTGACCTCTGTCGGGCCAACGGCGCGTCAAACTCCGGCATCCAACATATAGATTGAGGGACAAAAATGGAAAACATTCACGTTGAAGTATGGCTTTACGGGCCACTGGCCAAATACGGTGGGAGCGATGACAACATCTTCGCGTTGCAGAACCTCGAATTGCCCGCAGGAACGACCGTGCAAGATCTGCTCGCGCACCTGGAAATGCCCACAGAGGAACGCGGGATTACGTTCATCAACGGCAACTTGAGCGCGATGCCCGGTCTGCAGCCCGATCTGCCGCATTGCCTCGACGAC
>JBJYXQ010000146.1:1837-12036 GCA_046260035.1 Anaerolineae bacterium | reverse complement strand
TGCTCAACCAACTGCGTCGCCAGTTCGAGGTGGCCGTCGCCGAGGTAGGGAACCAGGACGTCTGGCAATCGGCAGAAATCGCCGTCGTCGCCGTCTCAAACGACGCCGGGCATATCTACGCCGTGCTCGAAAAAGCCGTCCACTGGATCGAGGAGCAATACCGCGGCGTCGAAGTCCTCGACTGGGCTGTAGAGTTGCGCTAGAACAGCACAGCATAAATTCCTACCCAGTTTTTAGCTTCAAGGGGATCGTCAGATCCCCGCGCTTGGCGCATAGTCGGGGATCTGGCGATCCCCTTCGAGCATCAGTATCTGGGAAGGAATATGTGCCTTGCGGCACTAGTTCACCTCTAGCCGCATCGCATCGTCTGGAACGCGTTGCCCGTCAGCGTCAACCACTGGCAAGCGGACGCCGTCACTGAGCCGGTAAAAGCCTACCAGCAGATAGGCCGGTTTCGACTCGGGAGTCTCTATCGCGATTTCGCGCGTGTCGGTCAAATGCTCCCCGATTTGCCAGTAGGAAGAGGGGTAATCCCCACCCAACGGCGGGCCATCCCCTTGACCGATGAGCTTACCCTCCGTGTCGAAGGCTTGAGCGAACACGGTGTAATCTTCGGGCAACGTAGCCGTGACATCCCAACTTAAGGCAAGAGTCACACGCGCCCCGTCGTACGTAACGGTGTATCCTTGCACATCCAACGCATCCCCCAACTGGTAATCCAGTGGAAGCAGATTGTCCGAAGCATCTGCCTCAAGCCCATTCAGACGCAATAGCAACGGCGAAGACACCTCGCCCAACTGTGCATCACCATCCACTACACTGACAGAAACACGGCACATGGCCGGTCCGCGTGCGTCCACGTGCAAGGGATGCACATCCCGGATAACGTCCCCGGGCTCCCATAAATCTGGCGGATAAAATTCGCCCGCGGGCGTGGTGTCGCGCTGTGCGATCAACCGCCCTCCTGCAGTCCACAGACGGACGACCACGCGTAAATCCATGGACGGTGTGGATAACGTCTCCCAATAGAGTGCCACTTGGACATCGTCGCCCGGTTCAATCGTGTCAGGGGAGACGCGTACACCCAACAACTGCACTGCACCAAACTCGGCGCTATCGAAAAGCTCGGCATCCGCCAAAGCGGCGGGAGATTTCACCAAAGGCAAAGCATATCGTGGCGCGATGCCCAGCAGCGGGCTGTACAGACTCAAAAGCAATAACCCGGCAATAACGCTGCCGAATCCCCACGCCGCCCATTTCTCAGGTAAAGCGGTACGAAATCCCAGAACCCAGAGGATCGAAAACGCCGCGATACCCGGAAACAGCAGCCGTCCGTTGGCTGCCGGGGTCAGGCTCATGAACCGGAGCAGGCTGACACCCAACACAGCGAGCCACACGGCAGACAGGATCACGCCCTCGCCGAAAAACCCGGCAGCCGGTTTACGTTTGGCTAGCAGCTTGATCCAACCGATTACGGCAACAAGCGTCACCGCCGCCAAAAACCACAGCGACCACGCGGGAAACAGCGCGTCATACGGGGACCAGAAACGCTCAGCCACCCGCGGAATTTGACGCAACAAGTCGAGAATGCCCAGCTCTTCTACCCCGGCATGGGTCAACCACACACTCCAGCCCAAAGGGTCGCCGTACAGCCACCAGTTGCGGGCGTACCACCACCCAGCGATGAGGAGCGCCAGACCAAACACGATCAAGCCGCGGACGAAAAATGCTCGCGTATCCCGGTCGCGCCACCAGATCATGCCCAATGCTAATCCGACGATCCCAAGCAGAGGCAGAGCGCTCAATTTACTCAACAACGCCAGCCCCAAAACAATCCCCAGGCCGATCTGGTAGCGACGGGATTCCGGGCTTTTCAGCAGGCGCAGGCACAGCCACAACGTCAACGTCGCCAGGCAAGCCACGGTGGCATCGTTGTTGACGACACTGCTGATGTAAATGAAATGCGGGTTAAACGCTGTAAGGCATACTGCCACAAGGGGTAGCCAACTGTGCCCGGGCCACATCTCCCGTGCTACCAGATAGACTCCAGCGACAGTGCCAACGCCCCACAAAAGCGTAAAAAGACGCAGAACGTGGATGGCCAAAACACTGCCGCGATAGGGGAAAGCTTCGTAAGGCGTGTGGATGAAGACGTTCGGCGCGTCACTCTGCGAATTCGCCGTCACTGCCGGATGTGCGACGTTGAAGCGCGCGAAATCGGGGAAGTCGGAGGTATCGAAAGGCGCGGCGATGGGAACCGCCACCAGGTAGTACAATGGGGGCTGGCCCGATTCCCGCAACCAGATATCGGTGCCCTCTTTGGGCTGCACCGGCAGCGATCTGTTGAGCACCAGATAACGCACAAAAGAGAAATGCCAGAGTTCGTCCGGCGCTTCAAAAAGCGGCACCGTGACACTGTTTAGGACACCAAGCAGCACAAAAAGACCAAGGATAACACCAAGAGTTGCTTTTGGACGGATCTTCATCCACCCTTGCGAAGGTTGCGAATGAGTCTGCAAAACTAGATTGGTGCGCCGTCCAAGCGTGCTTTTCATTGCAAAACCTACTCACAACCTTCGCAAGGATATAATGTAATGACGTCATCCGGCAAACGTTCCCCGTCAGCCGTAAAAACAGGCAGGCGTTGAGCGGTTTCGCGATCGTAAAGTCCCACCCGCAGAGACCACGAAGTCTGGGGTGACTCTGCAGGATAGAGGATGTGATAATCCTGGATCGCATCGCCCGGCAACCACCAAGAGGTGGGATAGGCACCCGCCGCCGGAAAACCGTCGTGTTGCGCGATAAGCGTCCCATCCTCGTCAAGTAGATGGACAAAGACGGTGTAATCGGTATCCGGCACCCTTTTGGCTTGCCAGGTCAAGGTCACAGACACGGTTTCGCCGATTGCCACATCGTAGCCAGCCAGGACTATCGCTTCTCCCAGGCGATAGTCAACCGCATACACAGGCGCAAGAGGTTTAGAGGCGCTGCGCACTCGCCAGGGCCCCAGGGTAATCACATCGCCGCCATCCGACAAGGGACGTCGCTGCTGCTGTTCATCGACCAGACCAAACCGCAGCCAGTAGAGCGCGGGAGCCGGAGCCCATGCTGGGATCTCCAGTTCCAGCGTGTGTCGCACGATATCCCCGTCCTCCCACAGATAACTGGGATAAAGCGTGCCGCCCAACCAGCGATCATCGCTGGCGACGTATTGGGTGGGGTCTTGCGGTCCGAATTGGCTCCACACGGTGAAAAGCTCTGAGGGGGATTGACCCGCCTGCCAGTAGAGTGTCACGCGCAAGTTATCCTCAGGACATAAAGTCTGATCGACACCCGTGTAACCGACAAACTGCAGCCCATTCACAAAAGTAACGTCCTGGGCGATCACATCATCGGGCAGACGCGCACGGTATGGGGACGCATAAGCCGGACGCAACAACCCCCAGGGGACCCAGGCTGCGAAGCAGACCATCCCCACGCCCAGGCCCAGAGAAACCCAGCGCAAGGATTTTCCCTTGAAAAATTGCCCGACTCCCCACGCCAATACAACGCCCGACGCTGCAATCGAGGGAAAGAGCAAACGGCCAAAAGGCGCTCCGGTAGAGATGGCCCAGCGCACAAAAGCGATGCCGTTGAGCAGAAAAACACTGCCCAAGAAGATCAGACTGCGCCGGACAGGGATCGGCAGACGCACTATCTCTCCTGACGGCGCGCACGACTTCACAAGCCCCAGCAGAGAAAGTGCCACAATGCCGCCCATCGTCCAATAGAACCATGCCGGCGCAGGGATACCCCATCCGAACGCCGCCCAATAAGAGCGAAACGTGCTCAGCGCGGCCCGGAGATCAAACCTCGTCAAGGCCACCTGGCTTTGGACATGCGTCGCCGTGCCCAGGAGATCGCCATAGCGCAGCACATTTATTCCATACCACCAACCACCCACACAGAGCGCCGCCAGTCCAAAAGCGGCGCCATCCACGAGCCACTTACGCCATCCACGCAAAATCGCGCCAGGTGTCTGCCACACAATCGCCAGGCCGCCCAAAGGTAGCAATAGCAATGCGCTCTGCTTCACCAACGCGGCGACCCCCACACCAGCACCGAGAACGGCCCAACGCCACCACTCCCATCCCTGATCCGCGATAGCCCTCACCATCGCTAACACCGCCAGGCTGAACAAGGCGCACAGCAGGAGATCGTTCGTGACCGAGGCTGCCGTAGCGATATATTGCGGGTTGAGCGCCACGAATCCGGCGGCGGTTAACGCCAACACCGATCTCTCAGGCCAAAGTAACAGCGCTATCTGATAGGCACAGACAATCGGGACACATGCCAACAACAGCGACACCAAACGCAAAAACATTGCCGCCCGTACGGTCGCGCTTTGGGTCAGGGTTTCGTCCGGCAAATGCACGTAGATGTTTTTGTTCCAGGGATCGGTCGTCGATTCTGGAGACCAACCTCTCTCCCACGCAGGATTCGGGATAAGACGTGCGGGCAAGTCCTCCATCGGCGACCAAAAGGTAAGCGCCGCGCTTAGGACATAGTACAAAGGCGGCGCATAATAGAGAGGCGGATTGTGGAAGGTCAAAAACCATGCCATGGCCTCCCCACTATCGGCGCGCCGGTCGGGAATTACCGGTGGAGGGAGAGCTTTCTCTTTGGCAATGTAACGAATCACTTGTAGATGCGAAAATTCATCAGAGGATTCGAAAAGCGGAATGGTCAATCCGTACGTCAATCCCAGGATGACAAAAACCCCAAGCAATCCATAAAGCCAACTTTTTGAACCCATGATGCCTTTTGCCTCAATTCAACGTCAGTATAACAGCGAATTTACCACAAAGACACCAAATCACAAAAATTAGATTCGATTTTTTCTTGGTGTCTTGGTGCCTTCGTGGTGAAAACGTTCCTCAAATGCGGCGGGTTGCTGAGATTTTTTCGTTTTGACCTTCTCTTGCCTTTCCTCACCACCTGAGTACAATATTGGCCTATGAGTGTTGTGGATGAAGTCAAGGATAGATTAGATATTGTCGAGGTCATCGGGCGGCACGTTCACCTTCAGAAGTCTGGACGTTACTTCAAAGGACTCTGTCCCTTTCACACCGAAAAGACTCCCTCCTTCTTCGTGTTCCCAGACACCCAAGGGTGGCACTGTTTCGGTTGCAACAAAGGGGGCGACCTCTTTACCTTCGTGATGGACTTCGAGGGGCTCGATTTCCGCACAGCCCTGGAGGAACTCGCACGCCGGGCCGGGGTAGAACTGCAACCGCGCACACCAGAACAGATTGAGGCCGAGAGCGAATCCGAACGACTGCGACTCCTTCTGGAAGCTGCTGCGACCTACTATCACACGCTGCTCCTCACCGCACCCCAGGCTGCCGACGCCCGCGCGTACGTCGAGAAGCGCGGCTTCACGCGCGAGACTTTGGAGACCTTCCAGCTTGGGTACAGCCTCAACGATTGGAATGCCGCGCGCACCTATCTCTTCGGCAAGGGCTTCAGTGTCGAAGAGCAGATCAAAGCGGGCATGCTCGTGGAGCGTGACGGCGGTGGGACCTACGACCGCTTCCGTAACCGGCTGATGATCCCGATCCACGACCGGCGCGGCCGGGTGATCGCGTTTGGCGGGCGTGTGCTTAATCCCGACGATCAACCAAAGTACATGAACTCGCCGCAAACCACACTCTTCGACAAAAGCAATGTCCTGTTCGGCTACCACCTCGCCAACCAGGCCATCCGCGAGGCCGACGCAGCGATCATCGTCGAAGGCTATATGGACGTGATGATCCCACACCAGGCCGGTTACAAGAACGTCGTCGCCCCGATGGGAACAGCGCTCACCGAGGGCCATCTGCAGCAATTGCAACGCCTTACCAAGCGCTTCATCCTGGCATTGGACCCCGACGCAGCGGGCATCCACGGCACGTTACAGGGACTGGAGACCGCGCGGCAAACGCTGGATCGCGAGTGGGAGGCGATTTTCGATCCACGCGGATTGGTGGGAGTCGAAGGACGGCTTAAGGCAGATATTCGCGTTGTGACCCTGCCAGAAGGCCTTGATCCCGACGAGTTGATATTGGAGGATCCCACCCGTTGGGAAAAGCTCGTCGCCGATTCGCAACCCATCGTGCGCTTTTTCTTCGAGCAATTGCTGAAACAGGAAAATCCGCACGAACCGAAGGGCAAGGCCCGTATCGTGGACGCCATGCTACCCTTGCTCAACGACATCGCCGACAGTGTGGAACGCGAGGCCTACGTCCAGGATATCGCGTTGCGGCTTGGATTGGATGCACGCGGGCTGCTCGACCGGCTGCGTGTCCGCGAGCGTGCCCAGGCCGTGCGGCGGCAATCCGCTGTCAAGGCACCAGGATTGGCGACGCCAGGGCGAACGACCCCGGTTGGCGACCTGGAAGCTTACTTGCTGACATTGCTGATGCGCTATCCAGAAACTCTGACCCTCGCCGATACGCAACTTGACGCGGCGCAACTCGAAAGAATCAACGATGATGATTTTTCCGGTACAAGCCGGCTGATATGGCTGGCCTGGCTGGAATTGGGCGCACATCCCGAGCTAGAACTGAACGATGTGCTACCCGCAGACCTGTTGGAACAAGTTCAAACATGGCTCGCGTCACCACTGCCCGATATGCCGTTGGATCAATGGGCACGTGAAGCTGTCCGCACCGTACTACGCCTGCGTGAAAGGCAACTGCGCGATATTTCCAAGCATACTCAAAGCCTGGTCGCAGAAGCACAGGGGGAAGGCGACCTGAAGGCCGAACGTTATTTGACCGCGCTGCAGGGTCTCTCTGAGACACTTTGTCGAGTTCAACAGGCGCTCAGTCGATAATGATGCTACGAATGATATATTGTTTGAGGTAAGGAGGGGGAATGTCACCTAGGCAACGAAAAGCCACGGGCCGCGCCCGCAAAGAATCGGACGATACGGCTGCACACGAGTCGGAGGATGAAAACCACCTCCAAGAGGATAACTGGGAAGAAGAAGACATCGAAGAAGTGGAAACCAACGAAGATAACGAGGATTTCGACGGCAGCGATGCCAGCGACGAGGACAGTCCCACCTGGGAAGATGAGCCCTCGGAAGGTGAGCTTGAGGAAATCGAGGAAGAGTTATCTAGGCCCACCTTCGTAGAGGACCTGGTCGATGATCCGGTGCGCATGTACCTGCGCGAGATTGGGCGCGTCGATCTCCTCGAACCCTACCAGGAAGTTTGGCTTTGCATCATCCGCGAAGCTGTGGCGCAGTTGAACCCTGTTTGCCAGGCGGTTGCAACGGCAGATGACCCTGAAACGATGGAGACCAGCGTTCTAGACCTCTACAAACAAGCTCGCACCGCGTGGAACGAAAGCCAACGCGCCGCTCAGAAAAACGAACTCGACACTCCGGAAATTACGGATTTTCTAGGAGAAATTTTGCGGCAGCAACAAGTCATCATTGCTGAGAAAGCCTCGAATCTTTATACCTATATGGGCCCTAACCAGTGGGGTGATGACCCGCATTGGCGGCCTGTCATCCTGGAGCTGCTCCGTGTGGCGATGCACCTGTATCTGTTGCCACCAGAATTCGTCGAATATATCCGCGAGAAGACGCGTGTGAACAGCCGTTGGCCGACAACCTCTCAGATACGCACCTACATCAATCCCGATTCGGTTTTTGCATGGTGGACACACGTCGAAGTGTTGGCCGCCGAAGCGCAACAGATGTTGGTACGCGCAAACCTGCGGCTGGTGGTGAACATCGCTAAACGCTATGTAGGGCGCGGTGTCTCCTTCCTCGATCTGATCCAGGAGGGTAACATCGGTCTGTTGCGCGCCGTGGAGAAATTCGACTACATGCGTGGCTACAAGTTCTCCACGTACGCAACGTGGTGGATCCGGCAAGCTATCAGCCGCGCCATCGCTGACCAGGCGCGCACCATCCGCATCCCCGTCCATATGGTCGAGACCATCAACCGTCTGATGCGCATCCAACGGCGTATGATGCAGGAACTCGGGCGTGACCCCAATCTCGACGAGTTGGCGCTGGAAATGGACGTCCTGGAACCGGAAGACGTCGCCGCCATCAACAATGCCCGCGCCGAAGACCTTCCTCTATCGCCACAGTTGGACCGGAAACTGCGCCGGGCGATGTCCAAAGTCCGCCGCATCATCAGCATCTCCCAGGAACCGATGTCGCTGGAAAGTCCAGTGGGCACAGAAGACAACAGCGAACTTTCCGACTTCATCGAGGACGACAACCTTCCCGGCCCTATGGACGCCACATCAATGCAAATGCTTCGCGAACAGCTCCAACACATCCTGGGTGAGCTTGGTCACCGCGAGCGTGAAGTGCTTGAAATGCGCTTTGGCCTCAAGGATGGACGCCCGCACACACTCGAAGAAGTTGGGCAGGCGTTCAATGTTACCCGCGAGCGCATCCGACAGATTGAATCCAAGGCCCTGCGAAAACTCCGCCATCCGGGCCGCAGCCGCAAACTGCGTGACTTCTTAACCTAACATTTAAAAGGTAGTTCCCCCCTCTAACTCCCCCCAATGGGGGAGAATATGAAATCTCCCTTCGGTGGAGGGAAATACCGAAATGTCCCCCCATCGGGGGGGAGAATTAAAGAGGTGCTATGTATAGAAAGATAGAAATTTCGACGCGCGCTAAGATCGACTTCGTCGATATCACAGCCGAAATACAAAAAGTGGTCCAAGAAGCTGCGATTGCTGAGGGGATGTGCTTCATCTACTGCCCTCACACCACAGCAGGCATTGTACTCAACGAAAACTGGGACCCCAGCGTTGAAAACGACATTGCCATGCTCCTAGAACGCATCGTACCGGAAGGGTTACCGTACCGCCACAGCGAGGGCAATTCCACTGCGCACATCAAATCGGTGCTACTCGGCAGCGACCACTTTATCTTTGTACAAGAGCGCCGGTTGCGAATGGGCCAATGGCAGGGCGTCTTCCTCGCCGAATTCGACGGCCCGCGACGGCGTGCCGTGTGGATCAGAGTCGTGGCCGATGTCGCCAGCGGCTAAAAACGCGGTGACAACGACACAACCCATGGATCTACACACCGCAAGTCCTCACGGCATTCCATGGGAAACCATCGAAGCATTGCTACATCGTGTGCAGAAGCCGGGACGCTACGTCGGCGGCGAGTACAATGCTATCCACAAGCCCTGGGAGACCACCGACATCCACGTATGCCTGGCCTTCCCCGACGTCTACGACCTGGGGATGTCTAATTTCGCCCTCGCCATTTTCTACGACCTGCTCAATGCACAGCCCGATATCCTGGCCGAGCGTGCCTATCTGCCAGCACCGGACATGATCGCGCAGATGCGCGTTGCGGGGATCCCGCTCTATACGCTGGAAAGCTACCGTCCGGTCGCTACCTTCGATATCCTGGCGATCAGCGCCGCTTACGAACAGCTCTACACCAATGTCCTGGAATTGCTCGACCTCGCCGGTATCCCCCTGCGCGCCGCCGACCGCGATGCAACGCACCCGCTCATCGTCGGCGGAGGGCACGGGACGTTCAATCCCGAGCCGGTCACGGACTTCTTCGACGTGTTCGTCATCGGTGAAGCTGAAGAGGTGCTCCTCGACCTGGTGCAGACGTGGAACCAACATCGCCATCTTCCTCGCGAAGCGCAGTTGCGTGCCCTGCTCGATGTGCCAGGGCTGTACATCCCGCGCTTTTATCAGCCCAGCGGGGAATCCGGTGCCGTAGTTCCGACCGACTCAGCCGCTCCGACCCATATTCTCAAACGTCTTTTACCCACGCTGCCTCCCACCCCCATCCGCCAACTTGTTCCCAACGTGGAGGTGACGCACAACCGCGCTGTCGTCGAAATCCAGCGAGGCTGTACGCGTGGCTGTCGTTTCTGCCAGGCCGGATCGATCACGCGTCCTGTGCGCGAACGTCCAGCCACCGAGGTCGTCGATACCATCGCCGCCATCCTGGATGTCACCGGCTACGAAGAAGTTGCCTTGCTCTCGCTTTCTTCCGCCGACCATTCCGAGATCAAGCCGATGCTGGAAAACATATTGGAGCGCTTCAAGGACCGTCATCTCTCCGTCTCGCTGCCGAGCCTGCGCATCGAATCCTTCTCCGTGGATTTGGCCGATATGCTCTCACGAGGCCGGCGCTCAGGCTTCACCTTCGCGCCGGAGGCTGG
>JBJYXQ010000146.1:0-1737 GCA_046260035.1 Anaerolineae bacterium | reverse complement strand
GAGGCGCTGCTGGCGCGCGGAGACCGGCGGCTGAACATCAGCGTCGAAGCCGCATGGCGTAACGGTGCCCGCTTCGACGCCTGGGATGAGTGGCGTTGCCTGGAAGCCTGGGAACACGCTTTCGAGGAAACCGGCATCGATGTAGATAAGGAACTCTATCGTCCACGCACCGAGGACGAACCGCTTCCATGGGATCATCTCCAAAGCGGCGTCGAAAAGCGCTTCCTTCTGCGCGACTACCGTCGCAGCCAGGCCGGCGAACTACTCAGCGACTGCCGCGAGAACTGTCACGCATGTGGCATCCTCGTCAACTACCCCGGTATGTGGACAGCAGAATGGGAATGTCCGAAACAAGAAGTACGGAGTAGGGAGTAGGAACTATGGATGACGAATTACGAATTACGAATCACGAATCTCCATCCCCTAATCCCCAATCCTTGCGGTATCGCATCACGTTTGCCACACGGCGAACGTTGGCCTATGTCTCCGTATTGGAGCTAGGCAAAATCTGGGAACGCAGTCTGCGCCGCGCCGGAATGCCGCTCAAGTATAGTCAAGGGTACAATCCACGCCCAAAGCTGCATTTTGCCGCACCTTTGCCCGTAGGCTGCGGCAGCGAAGCAGATCTTATGGACGTGTGGTTCGAGACACCGGTAGACCCGGAAATGATGTTGGCCGCCCTGAAAGATACAGTCCCGGCTGACTTATATGTCGTTGACGTGCAGGTTGTGCCCGAGGACGACGCCGCGCTCTCAGAACAACTCATCGGCGCTGAATATCGCGTGTGGCTGCGCGATGTGCCGCAGCACATAGTGGAATCCGCCATCATAGACTTCTTGGAGAGCCCATCGCTTTTACTGCCGAAGCGTGGGCGCAAGCACCGTGGCAAGACCTACGATCTCCGTCCACTGGTCGAAGTGCTGCACCTCGAGGATGTACCTGCGCCATGGACCGGCTTGTGGATGCGCCTGCACGCCCGTCCCGGCGCAACCGGTCGCCCAGACGAGGTGCTGAAAGCGCTTAACCTGACCGACGCCCCACGGCGCTGTACACGCACGCGCCTGATTTTGGAGTAAATCCTGCAATTTTAAGGAGGACTGTATGACCCAGAATGCTTTTGTCGAACAGATGCGCGAGGAGCATGGCGAGGATTTCAACCCGGAAACGGGCCTTCCAGGGCAGCATACGGTCACCTTTATGGGCAATACCTACGACCTGGCTGCTTTGGGCGCGCTCAGCAGCGGTGTGTTGGTGCTCTTTTCATGCCTGACGTGCAATCTAGGCTACTACTGCCTGCCGTTCATTCCTATGCTCCTCGGCCTCGTGGGGATTGCCTCGGCACGTGAAGCCATCAACAAGGAACGCACCCAGCTCTGGTCATGGCTCGGCATCGGCGCGGGCGTCGTTGTGATTATAGCCGGAATTCTAGCAGTGATAGGGTCCTGTCTGTGGTTTGCCGTTATGGTTGGTAACGCGGAAACCTACTGACATTACTTTTGTCTATCATCCACTCTCACCATCCAGGGCTATCGCATTTCAAGTTTCCCCCTCCCCAACCCTCCCCTCGCGCGAAGCGCAGAGGGAGGATAATAACTTTTTCTGTGTGTTTTTGGGCGAGCGTCGCTCGCCCAAAAACACACAGCTTGATTTTCCCCCCTTCCCGCGTGCGGGAAGGGGGCTAGGGGGATGGGTTAATCTTATCAAACCATAAATTGAGAAGTTAAGAGGTCAAATGCA
>JBJYXQ010000145.1:5555-9642 GCA_046260035.1 Anaerolineae bacterium | reverse complement strand
GGTGCGCAGGTGGATATCGACTGTGCCGAATTCACGTCCATTAGGATTGTCGCCAACTTCGCCGCCGAGTGCGTAAGCCAGGAGCTGATGTCCGTAGCAAATACCCAACATCGGCACGCCGATTTGGACTGCGTCGCTCAGCCACTGCGCGGTGCGTTCACTCCACGCTTGATGTTCCGTGACCATCGCGTGTGAGCCACCGATGATGACACCGCGAATAACATCCGTGGAGGGTAGCTCTTCGCCCTGCGTCACGTCGACGATGGCGATCTCCGCTCTGGAGAGGCCTAGACCTTGTACGATCCAGTCCTCAAAATCACCTCTGCGGGTGACGAGGCTCGGAATCGAACTGCCGGTTTTGATGATGAGGAGTGGGCGATTCATCCTGCAATCTATACTTCGGCGACAACGACCGCCGTCGTCTCATCCCCGCGCAGGGCCATACAGTTGACACCCTGCACGACCCCCTCTTTTGGTGGGACTTCGTCAGCCTGAAAGCGGATGATTTTGCTGTTGCGGGAGATGATGAAGACGTCGCTGGTCGCTGCCGCTACAGCGGCAGCGACCAGTCTGTCGGTTTTGAGCGCTGTCTTCCCCCCTCCGCCTGGACTTTTATTTGCGGCAAACCCCGACATAAGCCGGAGCGTGCCCTTGCCGTCGGCGCTGAGCAGGAAGACGCTACTTTCATCGTTTGCAGCGGCAGCGGCGGTGACGATATCGTTCTTGTTCAGGCGAATGCCCAGACATCCGGTTTTTGGAACGCGCTGCGCTGGAAAGCGGATAGCGCGTCCTTGCCGTGTGGCGATGAAGACGTCATCGGCACTGCTGGGAAGCCAGCACGCTGCCGCCAGTGGGCCGTATTTGGCCGCGTCATAGTAAGCGACGCCGGCGATCATGCTTTTGCCGACGAAGCTGGCGCGCACGGTCATCACCCAACCGCGCTGCCCCACCAACGCGATTTGTTCGCCGCTGTCTTCGGGGAGCGCTGCTGCGATATATTCACCGGATCGGAAGGCGAGCAGGTTGGTGAGTGCTGTGCCTTTGGCACGGATCGGCATTTCGGGTATTCTGTTCACCGGCAGGCGATACGTACGGCCTTGATCGGTGAACAGGATCAAACTGGCGCTTTCGTCTGCCAGGGCAAGCAGGGCGGGTGAATCGTCGTCTGCCGCATCCAGATCGAAGATGCCCATCCCTCCACGTCGCTGACGACCATACAGATGGCGCGGTGTGCGTTTAAGCAGTCCGCTCGCGGTTAGTGTGATCAGGTTGATCGTCGTCGGCGGCTCGCAGAGTTCCGGCTCAGTGTCCGGTTCTGGTTCGTCGATGACCTTTGCGCGCCTGCGCCGGACCGTCTTCACTGCCAAATCCGCTTCCAGGCTCTCGATGTAGGCCAATACTTCGGGTGAAACTCCACTTAAATCTGGGCGTTCGATGGGCATAGGCTCCTCCGGCGAATTACGAATTATGAATTACGAATCACGAGTTACGCATCATGCAAGTTGTCACCACATCCTCAAACGTGCGCCCTCTGATGACGCGGGAGTTAATGGCGCGCAGCAGCGGTTCTTGTTGCAAGACGAAGTAAGCGTCGATGGCGCTGGTGTGCTCGCCGGTGCGAAGCAAATCCAGGGCGTCTGGGATGGGGGTGGGGTGGATTTCGATGAACTCGGTGTTTTCGGGATGGTTCGTTGCCGCCAGGGTCACGCCGAGCGCCAGGTAGCCGAAAATCCGGATTGTGGTGAAGCCCGGCGCGGCGAACGTGCGACCAAGTGGATAGATAGCGTCCGCCTCTCCGCCGATTTCCTCCCACAGTTCGCGGCGCACTAAGTCGCGGTAATCGCTACCCTGAAAGTCGTGTGTGCTCCCGGCGGGGATTTCCCACAGCCAGGTATCCACGATGTAGCGATACTGGCGGATAAGGACCAACTCACCAGCAGGGGTGATGGGTAGGATAAAGACCGCGCCACTCTTGGCGGGATAGGTGAAGGTGCACTCGTCCCCGTCTGGTAGCCGGATGTGGTCGCGCCGCACAGAGAAGCGTGTGTCGCTGTATAGATGTGTGGTTTCGAGCACCGTCCAGCCCAGGCGCTCGCCGTTGGGTTTGTCATTCATAGGGCGATCTCCAATGTCTCGAAGGGGGGGACGCCAAGCACGATGCTGTGACGAATTGGATCGCTCATGACAATGCCGTAGGCTTCGCCGTCGGCAAGCACGCTGCGCGGGGCGCGCTTGAGACCGTTGAGCGTCAACTCGACGTGCTCGTAGGGTGGTTTGTACTCACCTTCGTGGACCCACGTCACGGTTAGACGATCTTCCGTCTGTCGCAGCGTGAAGCGGCTCAGTCGATAGTCTCCTTGCCGGTAGCCGAAGCCTTCACCCGCGTCTTCGTATAGTTCGCTGGTGGCCTCGCCCGGCGCGGCGAGTGGGTAGACGCTCAGGCGGAGGAATTTCTGCAGCCGGTGTTCGACGCTGGGGGCGTATTCGCCCATCGGTAGCACGCTCCCTGCGCGGACGAAGAGCGGAATGGTTTCCAGGGAGGCGAAGGCTTCAACGGATTGAACAGACTCAGCAGCATAGCGGGTGTTGGTCCAGAAATCATACCAGGCGCCAGAAGGAAGAGTGACGGGACGCGATGCAGCGCCGGGTTCGCCAACCGGCGCGACGAGGAGTGCGTCGCCGCATAGGAAGGCATCGTCTGTCGCCAGGAGCGCGTCATCGGCACAGTCCCACCAAAGCGGGCGGACGACGGGCCAGCCGCGCGTCGTCATCTGCCAGACGGCGGTGTAGAGGTAGGGGAGCAGCTCGTAGCGCAATTGGATGAAGCGCCGCACGATGCTCAGGTACGGTTCGCCGTAAGACCAGGGCTCTTGGTCGGGCGTACTCGCCATCGTGTGGGCGCGGAAGAAGGGGAGGAAGGCCGCCATCTGAATCCAGCGGGTGAACAATTCGCCGTCGGCGATGCCCGCGAACCCGCCGACATCCGGTCCGGTGAATCCCAGGCCCGAAAGGCCGAGCCCCATCACCATCGGTGTGGTCAGTTTGAGCGAAGCCCATGTGCTCTCGTTGTCGCCCGTCCACGATGTGGCGTAGCGTTGCACGCCGGCCCATCCTGCGCGGGTGATGATCACCGGGCGTGAATCCGGCTGTTGTGCGAGCAGCCCATCGCGGCTGGCGCGCACCATCTGCATCCCGTAGAGATTGTGTGCTTCGCGATGATCGCCGCCGCGCCCTTCGAGGCTGTGGCGGATAGGGTGGGGCAGGGTTTGATCCCCGCCTGGGTTGAAGATGGCGGGTTCATTCATATCATTCCAGAACCCGGCGATGCCGGCTTTCAACAGGGGCTTGTATTGCGCACCCCACCATTGCCGGGTCTGCGGGTTGGTGAAGTCGGGTAGCGCGCTCAAGCCGGGCCAGACCGGCGCGTGGTAGACCTTGCCATCGGGTGTGGTGCAGAAGTGTTGGCCTGCCAGTCCGCTACGGTAGACAGGATAGGTGCCGTCCTTCTTAATGCCGGGATCGATGATGCTGATCAGTTTGATCCCTTGCGCGCGCAGGTCCGAGGCAAGTTTCGCCATATGCGGGAAGCGTTCTTTATCCCACGTGAAGCAGCGATAGCCATCCATATAGTGGATGTCGAGGTGGATAGCGTCGCAGGGGACATCGTGCGCGGCGAAATCCTCGGCTAACTTGCGTACACGTGTCTCTGGATAGTAGGACCAGCGTGATTGCTGGTAACCGAGTAGCCACAGTGGCGGCAAGTCGTGCCGGCCGGTTAGCTCGGTGTAGCGTTCGAGCATCTGCGACGGCATCCCGGTGGTGACGTAATAGCGCAGTTCCCCGCCCGCAAAACGATGTTCGGCGACGTTGGGCACGCTATCGCCCAAATCGAACTCGGCGTAGTGTGGGTTTTCGTAAAAAACTGCGTAATTCGTAATTCGTAATTCGTGATTCGCGATTCCCAGATAAACGGGAATGTTCAAGTTGATCGGATCATCGTCGTTCGTGTAGCCGGAGGGATCGCTGTTCCAGAGGACGTGCGTGCGACCACGCCGGTTCCAGGGCGTGGCGCGCTCTCCCAGGCCGA
>JBJYXQ010000145.1:2804-5455 GCA_046260035.1 Anaerolineae bacterium | reverse complement strand
AGGACGTGCGTGCGACCACGCCGGTTCCAGGGCGTGGCGCGCTCTCCCAGGCCGAAGAGGCGTTCTTCCGGAGCCAGGGCAGTACGATGGCGCAGCGCGCCGAATTTGTTCCAGGCGACATCTACGTCAGCGCGCAGAAGATGTTCCTCAGCGTCAGCGATGAAGATTTGTGCGTCCGCCAGCGCGATGCCCACGGTGAGTGCCTCACTGCGCAGCAGGAGCGCCTTTTCAGTCTCTATGAGAACGACGGCGGGGACAGGCCATAGTTCCAGTGGCTTGGCGATAGCGTAGGGAATCGTTTCCGGAACGCTTTCGTGAGCGTGAGGCCGGTAATGGATGCGGACCATGTTCGCGGCGAAAAAGCTGATGTCCACTGTGCAATGCTTGGTGGTCAGCAGTGCGCCGCGCTCATGCGGTGCGATGAAACACACCCGCCCCGGCTGCTCCCAGCGTTTAGGCCACTTGTGGCGTGCGCCCAGTTGGCGACGGAATGCCAGCCATTGTCCTAGGCCGCGTCGTGGATGGTTAGGATGCTCCCAGCGGGCCTCGGTCCAAGCCTTGCGGTAGCGGTAGAGCGCGGCGTGCAGCGCAGGCTTGAAGCCAATGATGCGCACGGCGTTGAACATATCATCGAGCAGTGTTGGCATAATGCCCCTTTCATGAACCGTGACGGGGTCCGTCTTTGTTTGACCTCGTAGGCCATTCTACCATTGTAACACAAATAGGAGTTTCGCAACGGAAGATAAACGGCAAAGTGGGATGTTTAACCACAGAGACACGGAAAACACAGAGAAGAACCGAAAAAATTCTCTGTGATCTCTGTGCCTCTGTGGTTGAGAAATTTCCTATTGAGAAAGAGGTTACTACATCACAACCGTAGAATCCATTGTGCCACAGTCAGGTAGATAAACAACCCGGTAGCATCGACTAGCGTACTCATCAGCGGCCCGGAGATCAGAGCCGGATCAACGCCGATGAGTGAGGCGAAGATCGGTAGCAGCGAACCAACGGAATTGGACCACAGGACGATCATCGCCAATGCCACGGCGACGGTCAAGCCCAGGAGTAGATCGCCTTCAAAGACATAAACGCGCACAAAGCCCGCTGCGCCTACCAATAACCCCAGCAGTAAGCCTGATCGGATTTCGTGCCAGAGCACTTTGAGGGAGTCCTTTTTATCGACTTCACCCACGCCTAGCGCGCGGATAACCGTCGCGGTGGTCTGCGAACCGGCGTTGCCGCCCGTGCCGATAAGCATCGGGATGAAAAAGGCCAACGCAACCACCCTGTCGAGCGTATCTTCGAACAGTTCCAGCACGTTCGAGGTGAGCATACTGGTGACGAAGAGCACTAACAACCAAACAATGCGGCTGCGCGCAATCTCCCAGGTGGATGTGAGGAGATAGGGCTTTTCCAGTGGTGCAGAACCACCCAACCGTTGGATGTCTTCGGTAGCCTCGTCTTCCAAGACATCAACGACGTCATCGATGGTAATCACGCCGATGAGTTTGTTGTCACTGTCGACGACGGGGAGTGTTGTGAGGTCGTAGCGGCTCATTAGCTTGGCGCACTCTTCCTGGTCAGCATGGACGGAGGCGGTGATGAGATCGCGGTCCATAAAGGTCTGGATCTCGGTTTTGGGATCGGCTTTGATGAGCCGCAGCAGGCTGACGACGCCGACTAATACGCCGTTTCTGTCTACAACGAAGTAGTAGAGGTACTCACGATCTGGCTTCCATTCGCGGATGGCCTCGAGCGCAGTCTGCGCCCACATTTGCCGCCCGAGCGCCATATACTCCGAGGTCATCAGGCCGCCAGCCGTCTCGTCGGGGTGGAGCAACAGAGGGCGGATTTCCTCCTTGTCCTCCATCAGTGCCAGGATTTCGCTGGCTGCATCGGGTTGCAGGTCACCGAGCAAGTCGGCGGCTTCGTCCGGCTCCATTTCATCCAGGATATCGGCGAGTTGTTCTGGCGGCAGCCAAGTGGCGACTTCGGCGACCTCTTCGTCTTCCAGTTTTTCCAGGATGTCGGCGATGCTTTCTACCGGGAGCCCTTGAAGGAGTTGGCGCTGGTCATTTTCGTCGAGGTCGCTGAAAATCTCGGCCTGATCGATGGGGAGTAGAGCTTGCAGGATGATTTGCGCTTTGCGCACTTCATTGTGTTCGAGCAATGCGTCGATACGTTCGTAAAGGGTGTCTACCCATTCTTCGCGGGATGTTGGGTTCTCGTCCATAGCTCTCCTCCTGTGTCTTGAGAATTTCTGCAAAGTGATAGGCGCCTCACGGATATCCGGTCATAGTATGGATGTTCGCATCGGCGATCGACCCGGTTGAAGCACAGGCTGTCATTGCGACGTGAAAACTAATCAAACGGGTTGTTTGAGAAGCGTGCGTTTACGTCACGTGGCATCACACCAGGCAAAGAGGAAGGCTAGAGATGGTGGTGGTCTTTGATCAGGGGGAGTCCATTTGTGCAGCGCCTCCGCGGATCATAGAAGCCAGTATCACCAGTTCCGGCCAGCAACCTCTATGACAACTGGATGGATCATCCGTTTGATTCAAGGAAATTAGCCTCCTGGTGACTGGAACAACTATGCAGCGCGTACCGTCTGCACAGCGCATTATACACCGAATCGTGGAATTTGCTCGCTT
>JBJYXQ010000145.1:0-2704 GCA_046260035.1 Anaerolineae bacterium | reverse complement strand
ACCTCGCGGATATCGTTTAACGTATCTTCCCATTTCTGGATAATCTGCCGTGCTGTGGCCTGCCATGCAGCTTCAAGTTGCTTCATCTCTTCTTCGTAGAGCCGGAGCGACTCCTCAGATTCCTCAACATCCGCCTGCGCTTGCTTGACGTAGCGGCGCTGGCGCGACGTTTGCGAAAGTGGTCGCAAGGTGTGTCTACGTTTTGAGAGCAAGCTGAGCACCGACTCGGCACCGCTCAACAGCTCCTCGCGCCTTCGTTCAGATAGCATCTCCTTATCCTGGTAGAGTTCCATTTCTTCCTTGCGGACTTTAGCCTCGATGCGATCCATCCGCTGTTCGAATTTCTGGCGTTCGGCAGCCAGCTCAGCCTCTTTCTCCCGTTCCATCTCCTGGCGACAGCGATCTAGGAAGACGCGTTTGCTTTCCTCAGGCGGACTGAAGAGTTTGAGCGGCTTGCATGCCCAAATGGTCACTTGGCTACGATGATAGAGATGCGTCCTGAGCGCGCTTTCGCGTTTGGCGTGCGCGGTCTTGCTCCCCAAACCCTGTGGCAGCGGTTCGAACACGCCTTCGCCGGAATGGTTGGGCGAGAGATCATCCAGCCGCATGTCGATCATTTCGCCCTGATCCCAGCGCAGATTCCAGCTTCCGCCCGACGTTGGATCGATGCGCCAGATTTGTTCATCGCGTACGGTGATGCCGGCCTGTTGGTTGAAGATGTGTGTGACGCCCGCCCCGAGTAGATACGGGCGGTAGACGAGTTGCGTGGGCGCTTCGGGGGGCAGGGCTTCGCTGTGATTGCGCATTGCCCACGTCGCTGTGAGCGTCGGCGGAAGGAAAGCCTGGGGGATTTCGGGATCGACGGTGGGGGGGCGAGCCGTGCGCTGGTTTAGTTCTTGTCGCGCAGTGGAGTAGTCTGGGAGTCTGGTCGTCAGGTGGTTAGGCGGTTGGGTGGTTAAGCGGTTGGTAGAAGCGGCGGATGTTGTTAATGTCTGAGCCGAGAAATTAACATCGGCGATTGCCGGGCTTGTTGGGGGCTCAGTGAGTTGCTGTGCCTCGGCGACGGTTAATGGCCCGCGCAGATAGGATAGCGTCCAGCGGCTGAAGAAGAAGCGCAACTTGCCTTCTTGGGCATCGTGCATCAGGAAGATGCGCGGCTTGAGGCGGCTCAGCGCGGTTTCAACAGTCGCGGGCGACATCCCCGCGTCAGCGATGGCACCACCCATTCCCTCAAGCATACGAGCTTTGTCGCGTTCTGTGCGCAGCGCGCCCACGAACCACGTCCCGATATTGCCCAGCCCTTTGTAATCCAGGTCAGCGGGATTCTGCGTGGAAAGGATGACACCCAATCCGGCGGCGCGTCCCTGTTTGACCAGAGCCAACAGCGGCTCTTTGGTCGGTGGATTGTACGGATGCGGCGGCAGATAGCCGAAGATTTCGTCGAAGTAGAGCAGCGCGCGCACTGTTCGTGTCCCGGCTTGCGCACGCGTCCAGGTGCGCAGCTCTTCCAGGAAGAGCGTGACGAAGAACTGGCGTTGTTCCTCCGGCAGGTGCGCCAAGTAGAAGACCGACGCGCGTGGGCGTCGCTCCGGCGTGTAGAGGAAGCGATCGATGTCCAGCGCCTCGCCCTCACGCCAGCGGGCGAATCCCGGTGCAGCGATGAGGTTGTTCAGTGTAAGCGCCAGCTCGAAGCGCGCTTTCTGCGGGAAGAAGCTTTCCATATCGAACACGCCAATGTGTTCCATCGGCGGCTGTTGTACCTGGCGGATGAGGGTGGGAATATCGATTGCGCCTTGCGCATCCCAAGTGTGGCGGATCAGCGTGGTGAGTAGGATGTGTTCGCGGCTGCGCAGAGGGTCTGCATCGACGCCCGCCAGGCCGAGTAGCGCGGAGGTCAGCCCCTGCGCGCGCAGCACGGCCGCGTCGGGATCGCCGGTGGGCGGTGCGCCGAAGCGGGCGAGGATGTCCACGGGGCGGCCGGCACGCAACCCGGGCGTATACAGCGCGATATCTGCACTGTGCCGCAAATGCGCGATGTGCTCCGGTCCTAGTCCCCAACCCGACAGGCCGGTGCGCCAGCGGTCTGCTGTGGATTGCGCGGCTTGCTCGGGTGTCTGCCCCTGGCGCTGCATAGCGTCGGCGTCGATCCATGGGGTGAAATCCTGCGGCGACAGGTCGGGGAAAGTTAACAGCAGGTTCGCCAGGTCGCCTTTGACGTCCAGCAGCAGGGCGGGAATCTGCTGGCGCAGCGCCTCTTCAACCAGCGCCAAGCCCAGCCCGGTCTTGCCGCTGCCCGTCGCGCCAAGCAGCAGCGCATGCGTGGTGAGATGGTCGAGTGGGTATTCGACAGGCTGATCGGTGAGTTGGTTTTGCTCATCGACGAGACGGCCTAGGTATAGGGTATTGGGTTGGTTCATCATTGTCTCCTCGGATAGATAGTCCGGTAGTCTTAATCCGACAAAGCTTGCAAGATTTCCGTTGTTTCTGCCAGTCGCTCGCTCAGGTGTTGGGCGACGAATTTATGGAAAGCGGCAGCCAGTGCGGGTGCTTCGTTTTCCATCTTTTTGAGGTTGTCACTGGAGAGATAATACAATGTACCGGCCTCTTCGGCGACGACGGCTGCCGAAGTTTGGGAACCCAGGTACAGACCGATTTCCCCGACAATCGTTCCCGCGTTCATTGTCCGCACACGTGCAGCGCGCCC
>JBJYXQ010000144.1:4036-5446 GCA_046260035.1 Anaerolineae bacterium | reverse complement strand
TATTGCGGATGCCCGCGATCTGTGTTTCGTCCTAGATGATGACCTCACGTTTGTGGGGTTGCTGCGGTCGGCGCCCATAAGCCTGTGCGACTCTTCTCGCTGTCTCGTCAGCGTTCTTCTTTGTGCCTCGTAACCAACTCAGACCATTTCGTTTTTGCATTGTTGTCCTCTCTAAAATGGTAGCCAGTAGATAGTAAACGGTAGACAGGTTCTCTCCCGTCTTCCGGCTACTGTCTACCGTTTGCTTCTTGCCGCACTTCCCAGAACGCGGCGCGATAATCGGCGAACGTGCCCGCCAGGATCGCCGCACGACATTCTTTGATGATTGTCAGCATTGTGTGCAAGTTATGGATAGTCAGCAAGGTGGCGCCCAGGATTTCCTTGGCGACGAACAGGTGGCGGATGTAGGCCCGGCTGAAGTGCTGGCAGGTGTAACATTCGCAGGTTGCGTCTAGCGGGGCGGGATCATCGGCGAAGCGGGCGTTGCGCATGTTCAGCTTTTCCGTCTTCAGGAGTGCCTGCCCGTTGCGCGCCACCCGCGTCGGCAGCACGCAATCGAAGATATCGATGCCGCGCGCGACACCTTCGACCAAATCCTCCGGCGTGCCCACGCCCATCAGGTAACGTGGTTTATGTTCCGGCAGCAGCGGCGTCGTCGCTTCCAGCGTGGTGTGCATTTCTGCTTTCGTCTCACCCACTGAAAGGCCGCCGATGGCATAGCCGGGGAAGTCCAGATCGACCAGGAAGCGGGCGCTTTGCGCGCGCAGTTCAGGGAAGATGCCGCCCTGTACGATGCCGAAAAGGGCCTGGTCGGCGCGAGTGTGGGCAGCTTTGCAGCGCTCGGCCCAGGCGTGCGTGCGTGCCAGCGCGCGGACGTTGTAGTTATAGTCGGTGGGGGGTGCACATTCGTCAAGCACCATAGCGATGTCGGCGCCGAGGTTCTGCTCGATCTCAATGACCCGTTCCGGCGTGAAGCGGTGCTGCCGACCGTCGATGTGCGAACGGAAAGTTACGCCGTCGTCGTCGATGGTGCGCAGCGGCTTTTGGCCGCGACCGCCGCCCAGGCTGAAGACCTGGAAGCCGCCGGAGTCGGTGAGCAGTGGGCCATCCCAGCCCATGAAGGCGTGCAGGCCGCCTAGCGCTGCGATGCGCTCGTCGCCGGGCCGCAAGTACAGATGATAGGTGTTTGCCAGCAAAAGTACTGCGCCAATCTCCTGCAACTGCTGCGGCGTTACTGCTTTGACGGTAGCTTGCGTGCCGACCGGTGCGTAGATGGGGGTCGGCAATGGGCCGTGAGCTGTCTGAAAGACTCCCGCGCGCGCCGATCCATCCGTGGCCAGCAAATCGAAGGTTAACAATTTTGTCATTTTGTGCACATCCTCAAACGTGTGTCATCATACCACAACCAAA
>JBJYXQ010000144.1:0-3936 GCA_046260035.1 Anaerolineae bacterium | reverse complement strand
GGAGGATAGGATGATGAGAAAACGTCGCGCTGTGTGGCTGGTGATTGTGATGCTGATGTTGTTTGTCTTGGCCTGCAACATGCCGGGCCGGTCGACGACGCCGGAGGCAGAAGCCACGGAAACCCTTGTCGCGCCGGTGGAGGTGGCGACGATGACACCGACGCCGCTAACCGGTCTGCCGACACTGACACCCACCGCAGTTCCTGACGTTGAGGGCGAAGGAGGCTGTGTGTTGCGCGCAGCCTACGTCGCCGATGTGACCATCCCCGACAACACCAAGCTAGATAAAGGTGAGGCGTTCGTCAAAACGTGGCGGATTCGTAATAGCGGCACGTGTCCGTGGGATGAAGGGACGAAGCTCGTTCACATTTCGGGTGAAACGTTCGGCGCACCGGAATCTGTTGATGTGTCGACTACGGCTCCTGATGCCGAGGTGGATATCAGCGTGTCGATGACCGCGCCAACTGATCCGGGGACGTATCGCAGCGATTGGCAGTTGCAGGATCCGTCGGGGAAAGCCTATGGCGGCGTTTTCTACCTGCAGATCGTCATTGAAGGTCCGGCGACGCCGACCCCCACTGTTGCCGCGGCTGCGCCGAGCAATTTCGTCGCTGCGGTGGCAGCAGATTGTAAAGAAGTCACCTTCACCTGGACTGAGGCACAGGGCGAGACGGCGTATCGTATCGAAGGTCCGAGCCTGTTGGTCAATCTCCCTGCCGACACGACAACCTACGTGTGGGACGATCCTCCGGCTGGCAGTTCCGTCGTCACCTTGATTGCCACCGGGCAAGACGAGGCCGAGATCGGCCGTGTGAGTGTAACGGTCGACGTGGCCTGCGGTGTATCCGGTGTGGATCTTTACGTCGAGTCGATCACGGTCGAACCGTCGCCGCCGGTGGCGCACTTGCCACTCAAGGTGACAGTGCGCGTGCGCAACCGCGGCATGGTCGATAGTGGCAGTTTCGTAGTACGTTGGTGGGGGAGCAAAGACGCTCCATCGGTTTCTTGCGAATGGAATGTCAACAGTGTGGCGGCCGGTTCGGCGGCTGCCCTGGGCTGCGATAACTTCAGATACCCCAGTCCTTATGGCAGCATCGTCACCAAAGCGCAAGTGGATGCCGAGAACACGGTTACCGAAAGCGATGAGACCAACAATATCCTCGAAAACACGATTGCTGTTGCCAATCCGCAAATCGTCTATGATTTTGTGGAAAAGGCTCCTCTGGCCTCGTGGCAATCCGGCGACCCCGTGACCGACCTCACATGGAATGGAGGGACGGGTGACACGCAAGGTTTTGCGATATGGGCCACGGGAAAGCTGGAAACTGGAGCTGCAATCCAGGGCAAGTGCTTGGAGACGCATCCCAAGTGGGTCGCGGACGGTTGGATTGCCGGTGCGTACCCCGATCTTTACAATACAGAGCGCTACACTGTCCAGGCGGGAGATCGTTTCTATGCGACGGTGGGTCTGTTGCAGGGTGCGAACGCCGGCGAGGTGACATTCAAGGTCATCTTGCGGGCTTCGTCCAGCGGTACTGTCGTTCTCGCGCAGACGCCCGATGCCTACGGCGATGGCTTGAAGACGATCGATGTCGATCTCTCGCCTTATGCCGGGCAGGGGGCGGATATGATGCTCCAGGTGGACGCAGGTGACAACGCCGACCAGGATTGGGCATGTTGGCTGCGCGCTGTCATTTACCGCTATCCGTAGTTATTCCAAAGGTTAACTCTTGCGAAGGTTTAGGTGAACCGAAGGTTCACACACCTTCGCAAGGGTGGTCGGGTGGTTGTGTAGAGTCTTATCATTCTCGCGTGCAAGTGCACTTCATATGCAGTCTTTGAGGGTACAAAAGAAGATCTAAAAGTGTGTTTTTTCGGTTTCGGGCACAGCCCGAAACCGAAAAACGCACTCCTAACGCGGCTTTAGCCGCAAATCCTGGCTACATTGCATGAATTAATCTAACTCAACTGGAGAATGATAAGACCCTGAGTGGTTGTGAAAGACTTTTGTAGTCTTTCAAGCATGTGGTATACTCTCGGTTAGTGACTTCCAAATCATCGATTCAGGAGGTATGATGGTAGACGCTGAGTTGCTGAGCATTTTGCGTTGTCCGTATTGCGTCAGCGGAGAGACGCGGCGGAAGGACAAAGAGGATCCTGGCCTTTTGACGTTACTCCGTGAAGATAGCTGGCTTGTGTGCCAGGATTGTGATCGCAAATACCCCATTCGGGATGACATCCCCGTCATGCTGATTGAGGTGGGCGAAAAGTGGATGGGAACACCAGTTGCGGATTTGCCGGTTCCGCCTCCTGAGGAATCGTGATGATTGCTGGCAAACAGCACTGGCTGGTCATCGCGCTAAGTGGCGCAGGCGTCCTCTTTATCTTGTTAGGCTTGATGGCCTTGGCACTTCCTGACACCTATGAAGGTGCCTACGTTTGGCAGTTGAATAGCGAGCACACCTTCTACTTGATGGATGTTGTGGGAGTGTTTGTCCTGGCCGTGGGTGTGATTCTGAATTGGTTAGGTGGCGCGCTCTGGAAATCCCAGATGCGTCTCTGACCACAGCACCCGGCACGTATGCTATAGGACTGCGCATTCCCGCCGTAGTACATTGCACAATAGGTGCGCTAGGGGACTGGACTTTACCCGCCGGATTGTATTGTTACGTCGGTAGCGCCTGGGGATCAGGTGGGCTGGCGGCGCGGGTGCGGCGTCATCTGCGCGGAGGCACTGTGCGGCGCTGGCACGTTGATTATGTTCGCGCGTGTGCCACGCCGATTGCTATGTGGTTAGCACCTTACGATCGTTGCGAGTGCGCATGGGCTGCGTATCTGCTGGAGTCCCAAGAGGTGCGCGTGATTGTTCCTCGTTGTGGGGCGTCCGATTGTCGTTGCGCAGCGCATCTGCTTTATTGCGATGACCGGCTACCGGAAACGATTGTTTTTCCGGGCGAGATATCGCCCTTGCTATTATGATCGTCTTTGGGAGAGTGGGGGTTTGGAAACGAACAAAACTCGTTCCCAAACCCCCAAAATTGTATTTAGATGAGGAGGAAAGGGCATGAAGATCAAGAAGCAATCATTTGGAACCTTGGCCGACGGAACAGCTATTGCACTGTATACTTTGGTCAATGCGCAGGGCATGCGAGCGACGATCACCAATTATGGGGGGATCGTCGTTTCGTTAACCGCTCCTGATCGTGACGGGACCTTTGCGGATGTGGTGCTTGGCTTTGATACGCTGCAGGAATACGTCGAGCATAGTCCCTTCTTTGGCTGCCTTGTGGGGCGCTTTGGCAATCGTATCGCCAACGGGAAATTCACACTGGAAGGCGTAGAGTACGTGTTGGCGCAGAACGACGGCCAGAATCATCTGCATGGGGGTATAAAGGGCTTCGATAAGAGAGTGTGGGCGCCACTAGCAAAGGAAACAGCCGAGGGACCCGCTTTAGTCTTGACCTACACCAGCCCCGATGGCGAAGAAGGCTACCCCGGAACGCTTTCGGTCACGGTGGTTTACACTCTGACCGATGACAACACGTTCAAGATCGACTACACGGCGACCACGGACAAAACCACGGTGCTCAACCTGACCAACCACTCTTACTTCAACCTCTCGGCAGGCGCGGCAGAGAAGATCCTTGATCACGAGATGTTCATCAACGCCGATACGTTCACGCCGGTCGATGGGACGCTGATCCCCACCGGTGAACTGCGCCCCGTCGCCGGGTCACCGCTGGATTTCCGTACGGCCACGCCCATCGGCGCACGCATCAATGCAGACGATGCGCAGCTCAAGTTCGGCGGCGGCTACGATCACAACTGGATCGTCAACGGCGAGCCGGGCGAACTGCGATTGGCAGCGCGCGTGTATGAGCCGACTTCAGGCCGGGTGATGGAGGTCCACACGACCGAGCCGGCGATCCAATTCTA
>JBJYXQ010000143.1:0-2890 GCA_046260035.1 Anaerolineae bacterium | reverse complement strand
TTCATCCTGCCATGTGGACGAATCGCCGCAGGTTCTCCAACCCGATGGCGATGCCCTTGAGCGGGTCTTCGATCCCCTCGAATTCGATAGAGAGCACGCCGTCGTAGCTGGCTTTCTTCATCAAGCGCAGGCATTGCACGACAGGGACGTTCCCGTGCCCAAGGATCGCGCCGCGCAGGTAGTTCCCGCCGCGTGATTGGAACCACCCCTCGCCGGGATTCGGCTCGTTCCCCGATTTGACGTGGAAGTCCTTGGCGTGGACGTGGAAGGCGTAGGGCATCAGCCGGCCCAGCGCAGCGGTTGGGTCTTCGTCCACGCAGAGGAAGTTGCCCATATCGATGAGGACGCCGAAGTTGGGGTGGTCCACGCCGTTGACCAATTTCTCCACCCGCTCGCTATCCTGCGCGAAGAAGCCGTGGTTTTCCACCATCGTCTTGATGCCCAGGCCGGCGGCGAACTCCGTGACGGCGCGACAGCCGTTGATGAGCGTGGGCAGTGCGTCGTCGAAGCCACGCGGCCCGACGTGGTCCGCGGCGAAGCCCCACGCTGCATCGTGGCGCATGCCGGGCACGCCGAGAATCTGCGCGACGCGCACTTCGTCCTTCAGGCGCTCGACCTCCGCCTGCCAATCGCCGCCGCTCCCGTTGAGGAAGTCCGCGCCGATGGTGTAGTTGGCGATTCCGATGCCCACACGATCGCACTCCGCCTTCACCTGCGGTGCGAAGCTGAGCGGCGTTTCGCCCTCCGGTAACGCAAACGTCGAGAACTCGATCACATCGAAGCCCATCTCCTTGGCTTTGGCGATCACGTCAAGCTGGCTCATCGCTCCTGTATCGACCAAACGATGAAAACTGTAGGAACTGACACCGATTTTCATATGATTTTTCTCCTTGGGTTAAACGCAGTAGTTACATACCTCGTCATTTTTCGACAGGATTAACAGGATTTTCAGGATTCTTCATCCTGTTAATCTTGTAAATCCTGTCGAAAAGAAAAACTACGTGTTGCTGATGCCTAGGAACCGCTTCAGATTTTCTCCGAAGACGTTATCTACCGTCGCTTCATCCACACCGATCTCGGCAAAAATGGCCCGGTCGCGCTCGATCCAGGTGCGTGCGTAGTCCGAGTTGTACTGGTTGGCGTGGTTGTCGCTGCCGAAGAGGACGTTGTGCGCCACGTCGTAGCCCACGGTGAAGAGCCGGGTCAGCGCGTCGCGGCGGTAGATGGGCGGTGTGCCGGGGGTTGTATCGATGAACATCTCTACACCGAGATCCCCCCTGTGCCGCATCGCGTCCTGGAATTTCCCGTAGACGGCGATGCACTCGTCGGTCCAGGGCCACGAGATGTGTGCCAGGGCGAACCGTAAGCCTTTGACGTCCAGCAGTGCCTCGAAGTTGGCGGGGCGGTTGTGCGGCGACGACGGTTTGCCGTCCCACAGGATGCCGGAGTGGAAGAGGATGGGGCGACCGGCGTCGGCGATGGCCTGGTACGTGCGCATCGCGCGAGAATCGCCGGGATCGTGGGTGGAGCAGATGATCTTGAATCCGGCAATGTTCTTGCCTACTGCGAGGTCGACCTGCTTCAGCGCATCCGTCTCCGTGGGATCGATCCAGTAGAAGGGATACAGGTTTGGCCCAGCTGCGCACCAGAACAGGACCTTTTCCAGTCGCTCAAGCGGCGACGCGGTATGGATTGCACCAGCAGAGCAGGCTGGGTCGGGCGAAAGTAAAATGCCACCGTCCACACCGGCTTTGTGCAGCCGCCGCACGAAATCTTCCCGGTCTTCCGGGCCACCCCGGCCTGCCGGGTCACTATCAATATGGATGTGTCCGTCGAGAATCATATTCTGCTCCTTAAGACTGTCAAAATCTACAGGTGACGTCACTGCGTTTGTTTGTTATACTGAAGGCTGTTGGCTAACATTGAACCGTTACGTATCAAGGAGAGCATAATGGAAAAACAACTGCCGCGCAGAGATCAATCACGCTTCACGATTTTCTTGATGGTACTGGCCTTAGATCTTTTCGTAATCGGCGGGTTTGTTGCCCTATTGATCGTCAACCGCCTGCTGAACATCCAACTGGACATCTATGCCCAAAATATCAATGCCGCCTCGGTGCTCATAGATTTCATGGATGATCTTTTGCCCTATCATATCTTCTACTATGGAGTTATGTCGATTCTTGCCGTGCTTACTGTCGTTGCGTGGGCGTGGTCGCGGCCCCAATCGCGCGTTTTGCGTTACGCTGCCGTTGCGTTACTTTTCATTCTGGTTGCGATCAGCGCATGGCTATTCCTGGGCCGCAGTGAGACCATTACCTCCGTCCCGCCGATGATAACACCGACCCCGGTCGCATTGTCCGGTGGTTAAGCGGCATCATCTGGGTAGGCGATAAAGCCGGTTTTCACATTGCGTCGAAAACCGGCCTTTTCGTAGAAGCGGAACACACCCTCATCTTTGCGTCCGGTCAGCAGCATCACTTTGTAGCAGTTGTGCTTCCACGCGATGGCAAGCGCATGCCGCAAAAGCGCTGTACCGATCCCTTGGCGGCGATACTCCGCGTGCGTGACAACGTTTTCGATCAGCCCGTAGGGCCGCGCGCCGCGCGTCAGGTTGGGGATGATCGCCAGAATGCACGACGCCACGAAAACGCCATCTGTTTCTGCGATCAGACAATGCAGCTTTGGATCGTGGCAGAGGTCGTCCCAGACCTGACGTAACGTTACGTCATCCGGCAACGGTTCGTCGGTGGTATGCAGGTGTGCATACAGCGCCAGAATTCCCGGCAACTCGTGTGATTCAGTTTCTCGAATGTGCATATTCATTCTGTCGCACTAATGCGTGATACATGATGCTTAAGTGACCAATCACGCATCACGCATCACGTTT
>JBJYXQ010000142.1:0-12944 GCA_046260035.1 Anaerolineae bacterium | reverse complement strand
CGCGTCGCCGCCGGGCAATACGACCGCAGCTTTGCTGCCAGCAAGGACTATCAGGACAATTCCATTGAGAGCCTGGCCGCCGAATTCGCGCAGATGGCTGCGCAGGTGCATCAACGCGAGGAAGAGTTGCGCAAAGAGGTCATGGAGCTGCGTATCGAAATCAACGAGTCCAAACGGCAGAAACAACTCGAAGAAATCACGGAGACCGACTATTTCCAGAAGCTTCAAAGTCAGGCGCGGTCACTGCGTAAGCGCAGGTGACCCTCGATCAACGCGAGGAAAACTATCTGATTCATCAAGAAGGACAACCAATTTTAAGCGGGAATAGCACGAACCCACACGAATTTTACTAGGATTGGCGAGATTAACGGTTTGTTTTCGGAGGAACTGGCTATGCAATGTCCAGCATGCGGAACCATCAACCCGGCCCAGGCTCGTTTCTGTATGGGCTGCGGCTATAAACTCATCCAGGGTATCATCTGCACAACGTGCCACACGCTGCTGCCGCCACAAGCACGCTACTGCACGCATTGTGGTGCGTTCGTGGGACAGTACCCTTGCGAAGGTTTAGGCGAACAGAGTTCGCAAACCTTCGCAAGGGTCGCCACCATCCCAAAACCTCACCCCGTCGTCGCACCACCAGCGACCGCACCCACTGAGATGCCACAAGCCGCACCTCCCATCACAGCAGCAGAAGCACTTCCCCAAGCATCCACAGCTCTCGCGCCACTCCCGGAAGCACGCCCATTGGAGGACTTGCGCGCTTCACTGAAGCGCTATCTGCCGGACGAACTCTACGAACCGCTGGAACGTCGCCCGAAAGATCGCGATTTCGACATAGTGCGCGACCATTTGGCGGATTTGCTCAAGACGATCAAGACCTATCTACCGCAGCCCGTCTGGATGCAGCCGCAGCCCGCCGGGGAACCACGCGGCGGCATGGAGCGCGGCGTCTTCCTCTTCGGCGACGTTTCCGGCTTCACCCCACTCTCCGAGGCCCTCAAGCGTGTCGAAGGCGGGGCGGAGCGCGTCGCCGAGATTATCGACAGCCTGTTCACGGAGCTGGTGCGCGCCCTCTTCGATCACGGTGGCGTCCTGCTCAAGTTCGGCGGTGACGCGCTGCTCGGTGTCTTCCCCGCCACCACCGACGACGAAATGCGGGCGAACGCGCTCAAAGCGTCCCAAGCAGCGCTGGCGCTGCTGGATGTTATGAAGCAAGACAAATACGCCGCCATCGAAGCTGCAGGAGAAACGCGAGCGCTGTTGATCAAATGCGGCATCTCCGCCGGGCCGTACTTCGCGGCGCACATCGGCGTGCCGCCTAATCCCCGTTACAACGACGAAAACGGCCTGATGGCCTATGTCACCACCGGGCATACAGTGAACCTGGCCGAAGAAGCCGAGGGCCACGCCAATCCCGGCGAGGCCGCGATGACGCGAGCCACCTACGAACTCCTCGGCGATGCCGTGACCGTAGACGCTGTCACCAAAGAACCGGATGACGATTACGTCCGGCTCGTCGCTGCACCGCAGGCCGATCAAAGCGCGCTGGAGCGCACCGTGTGGCAGGAACCACCTGCCGGCGACATCCAACAGCAGATCACCTACCTGGTCGACCGGCTCGACCGGCTCACGCCCTACCTCTCCGACGAACTCGTCGCCCGCATCAAGGACAACCCCGGCAGCGCGCGTATTGTCCCTGAATACCGCCCGGTCACATCGATGTTTGTCAACTACAAGGGCATCAGCGCGCTGATCGAAAAACTTGGCGATACGTCCCCGGACACCATCACCAAACAGCTCAACGACTATTTCCACTATATGGCCGACATCGTCCAGGGGTACGGCGGCACGCTGGCGCGGATGGATCAATACGCCATCGGCGACCGCCTGGTCATCTTCTTCGGTGCGCCCGTCGCCCACGACGACGATCCTGCGCTTGCCGTCTACGCGGCAATGGATATGCAGCGAGCGGTGCGCAAGCACTTCAGCGCGCTGCGCACAGCGGCGGGTGTCTTCCGCTTCGAGCAGCGCGTTGGCATCAACACTGGCTTCCTCTTCTCCGGCAACGCCGGTGCGCTCAACCTGCGCCAGGAATATACGCTGATGGGCGACGACATTAATATGGCGGCGCGGCTCATGTCCTACGCGAAATGGGGCAGCGTCTACATCAGCAACAAGACCGAAGAGCAGGTACGTGCCCATTTCACCCTCAGCGATCGTTTCGACCTCAAGGTGAAGGGCAAGCAGATTCTCATCCCCACCTACGAAGTCCTGGGCAAGCGCGAGGTGATTGGAGCGACGCGCGGGCTGGCGGGCAACGTCGCACCGCTTACCGGCCGGGATGAGGCCCTCACCACACTGCAAGCCAAAGGGAACGATCTACTGCAGAACAAGCGTGGGCAAATCATCGCCATTTTTGGGGACAGCGGTCTGGGCAAATCGCGCCTCAAGCGCGAGTTCAAAACCTGGATGTTCGAGCAACCAGCGAAAGCGGAGCTTATCTGGGTCGAGGCACAGTCCATGTCGTTCAGTGAGCCGCTCAACTACTGGTTGGCGGCGCAAGTCCTGCGTGGCGTTCTACGATTACCGCCTGAAGCCACCGAGGAAGATATCCTCTTCACGCTATGGGAACGCGGTGAGGCGCTACTCGAAGAGGAGGCAATGGATGCCATTCCCTTCCTGGCACACCTGATGGGACTGGAACTTGGCGAAGAGTGGGCCTGGGTCACCGAACTGGCCCCGAAAATCCGACAAAAGCAGACCTTTTGGGCTGCCAGAGAATTCTTCACAGGACTGGCGAAGCAGCACCCGCTGGTCATCGCACTGGACGACCTGCACTGGGCCGACGAGGCCTCGCTCGCGCTCTTCGAGGAACTGATGGGTGTCGCCGACCATGCGCCGATCATGTTGCTGCTCGTTTCCCGCGTCATCCGCGACAAGGGTTGCTGGCGCCTGCGCAACGCTGCTGCCGGGGAGTACCCACATCGCTTCACCGAAATCACGCTCAAACCACTCGCAGCCGGCGACACGCGCGATTTGTTAACCGCTCTGCTTCCAGGCGCACAGTTCGACGCGCGCCTGCGCACGAACATCCTCGAAAAGGCTGCGGGCAATCCCTTTTACCTGGAAGAGGTCGTCCGCACACTGATCGACAGCGGGGGTGTGATCCAGAACGAAGACGGCACATGGACGGTCATTCCCGAAAAAGTCGCCGACATCGAAGTGCCGAGTACGCTGCAAGCAGCAATCGTCGCCCGCATCGATCGCTTGGCCGAAGACTGCCGCCAAGCGCTGCAAAAAGCGGCCGTCATCGGGCGGCAATTCCAGTTGGCCGTGTTCCGCGAGCTCACCAAAGCCGACGAGCAGATTGACACATGGCTGGCGCAGTTGGAACGCGGCGGTCTGCTGCGTCCGGAGCACGCTGCCGACGTCGATTACGCCTTCCCGGACGCGCTCGTGCACGAGGTCGCCTACAATAGCCTGCTGGTGAAGCACCGCCGCGAGTTTCACGGTTCGATCGGAAGAACGCTGGAATCGCTCTACGCCGACAAGCTAGAAGCCCACTGCGATTTGCTGGCCTACCACTTCCACCGCAGCGACGACGACGAAAGCGCCGTCAAGTACCTCGAAATGGCAGCCAAGAAAGCGCGCAACGAATACGCTAACCTCACCGCCATCGAACGTTACAAAGAACTGTTGGAACGCCGGGAGCAGCAAGGCGATCAAAAGGGGCAAGCCAATGCGCTCTACCAGATGGGCGTGATCGCGTACGAAATCGGTGACTACGCGCAGGCAAAGCCATGGCTGGAACGCGCAGTCGCGCTGTACGAGGCTAGCGACGATCAAGCCAATGTGGGCTGGAGCGTGATGTACGTCGGCATGGTCGATCTGAAGCAAGCCAACTACGATGCCGCCATCCAGCATCACACACAGGCCCTTGAACTGGCCGAATCACGGAACGACACCTTCCAGGCGGGCATCCATATGACCAACCTGGCGCGTGTCCTGTGGCGGATGGGCGCTTACGCGCGATCGCTGGAGATGTTTGAAAAGTCCCTGGCTCTGAAGAAGCAAAACAACGATCTCACCGGGCAAGGTTTCGCGCATTTCTACATGGCCCTCGTCTACATCGACCAAGGACGCGACACAGATGCAGAGACGGCTTTGCAGGCCTGTCACACGCTATGGGAACAAGTCCCCAACAACGCCCGTGTCATCAGCTATTACCAGCAGGGGATGGGCCTACTTGCTCTACACCGAGAATGGTGGGAGCAAGCTGTGGAACACCTGCGCCAGGCACTCGACATCAGCGAGAAACTGGTGCTCAAGGCCGAGATCATCGAGAATCTGTCGTATCTGGGGCGCGCCTACCTGGGACAGGGGCAGTTGGATGAAGCGCTCGAAGTCTCTCAGCGCGCTGTGACGTTACTGGGAACCCAAAAGGATGTCGAGGAAGCGCAAAAGATCGCTTTGAACCACGCCATCATCCTCAGTGCACTCGAGGCGTCGGAGGCAGAGACATTCCTCCAACAGGCCTACGACGAAATGCAAAGCCAGGCCAACCGCCTTGCCCGAGAAAAGGATCGCACGATCTTTTTAGAACAGGTCAGAGTCAACCAAGAAATCGCCGCAGCGCGTAACGCGCTTATGCACACGCACGCCGATTAGGAGAAAGGCCCATGTTGCCAAACCAATTAACGCCAAACGAACTCAAGCGCTTGCTGGCCGCCGAACTCGATACGGTTGCGACGACCGCGCCGGTAGATGAACTTCATCTTCTACGCATGCTGCCGGATACTGCCCGTAGAGCCCTGATGGAAGCGATGATCGAGCAAACCTATATGCGCGGCGATGTGATCTTTCACGAAGGCGCTGCTGGCGACATCGCCTATCTTATCTGGGGCGGGAAGGTGCTCGTCATCAAAGGCGATCTGGACGCTCCCACCATTCTGGGGTATCGCGGGCCCGGCGATATCCTGGGGGAAATGGCGTTGCTCGAAAATCAGCCGCGTTCGGCCTCAGTCATCGCGCTGACCGATCTGCGGCTGCTCCAAATCCGCAAAGAAGACTTCACGCAGTTGCTGAGCAGTGTTCCCACACTCAGCGTCGAGATTATGGCGACGATGAGTGCCCGATTACGCGAAGCCGATACCATCCGCGATGCCACAACACAAGCGGGTCACCACCTGAAAAGACAGGTTTCTGCCTTAAAAAGCCGCGAGAAGGAATTGCTCGATCTCCAGCACATGCGTCAGGAAACCATAGACCTCATCGTTCACGACTTGCGCAATCCACTCAACATCATGATCAATGTCCTCGAATTGCTCGATATCACCCTACCCCAGGAGGTGCGCGAAGATAATCAGCAGCTTCTTGAGGCTGGGCATTCAGCCAACAACCGCATGAGACGGTTAGTCGATACCCTACTGGACACATCGCGTTTAGAATCAGGAGAAGCACGTCTGAATCTCAAAGAGACGGACATCGCGCAGCTCATCCAAACCGCCCTCACCGCACTCACCCTCTCCTCTATCCAGAAGGACATCCGCTTTTTCACGCGTGTCCAGGATAACCTTCCGACCGTGATGCTGGATGCAGAACGCATCGAACGTGTGCTGTGCAACCTACTCGATAATGCGGTTAAGTACACACTCCGGGGCGCGATCACCATCACCGCTGAACTAGAGGGAAATCATATCAAAGTGAGTGTCAACGACAAAGGACCGGGCATCCCACCCGCAGAGCGTGAGCACGTCTTTGCGCGCTTCACCCAAGTGGAAGGCGAAGAGAGACGCAGGCGCGGCTTCGGCCTGGGACTGCGCTTCTGTTACCTAGCAGTGCAGGCACATGGTGGAGACATCTGGGTGGAAACCGGGGATGACGGCATCGGCAGCAAGTTTGTGTTTACGCTGCCGTTGAATGGAAGTTGACAAAACGCTATAAGGTTTGGAGAAGCGCTTTGAGCCGGCGGATGTTTTCCTGTTTTCCGGCATCGCGCAGTTTTCGCGCGACGTCGGTGAAGTAGGTGTGGTTCGACAAAAAGTTTATCTGCCGTAGATACCATTCCTTGAGCGTGATCGATGCACCACGCGCGACCAACTCAACGTGTAGGTCGTGGCTGGTTTCGAGATAGTCTTCGCGCCCGAGCGAATCCAGGTCAGCATCGCACACCAGTTCCTCCAAGAAGTTCTGCGGCGCTTGGGGCATCTGGGTCGCCATAATCATCCGCTCGACGACCGCAATCTGGTCGGGGCTGTAACCAAACTCGGGTAGCGTCTCTCGAGCGATACGTGCGCCAATTGGCTCGTTGTCAGCATACTGCTCCATGTACCCCATATCGTGATACAGGGCAGCCGTGCGCAGCAACAGCAGGTCGTTCCCATTCACACCGGCTAACGCTGCAAGGCGTTCGATCGCTGGCAAAACATCGGCACAAGTGTGGTAAATACTGTGATAACGCAGTTCCGGCGGTAGACCACTCGCCAGACGCGCCAATGCATACGCCTTCACACCATCCCAATCTGGCTCAGACACATTAACACCCTCACACATCTTCCAATCGTTACAACTACAGTGAACGAGTAAAGCGTCGCAGTATTTACTACGAACAGAACAAGCAGCGCCCTGTTTAGAGCGCTGCTTGTGTTTAAGGCAAATAGTTTGCAGCTAACTGTTCTGAAGAACAGCCTGTGCCGCCGCTAACCGTGCCACGGGCACGCGGAACGGAGAGCACGAGACGTAGTCCAGACCAGCGCGATAGCAGAAGTCGATGGAGGCGGGATCGCCACCGTGTTCGCCGCAGATACCGATCTCGAGATTGGGATTGACGGCCTTGCCGTCCTTGACGCACATCTTCATCAACCGTCCCACACCGATCTGATCCAGGGATTGGAAAGGATTCACAGGCAGGATACCGCGCTCGACATACTGGAGCAGGAACTTGCCTTCGGCATCGTCACGGCTGTAGCCATAGGTCATCTGCGTGAGGTCATTAGTCCCGAAGGAGTAGAACTGTGCGTGTTCCGCAATCTCGGCGGACGTCAGGGCCGCGCGCGGAACCTCGATCATCGTACCGAACATAATCGGCACTTCAACGCCTTCCTCTTCCATCACCTGCTTGGCCACCGTTTCCAGCTTCTCACGTTCGAGCTTTAGCTCATTGACGTGACCAACGAGCGGGATCATCACCTCAGGGTGAACGTCCACACCACGCTTCGCACAACGGCAGGCAGCCTGAACGTAAGCGCGCGTCTGCATTTCCGTGAGCCCGGGATACATGATACCAGCGCGGCAACCGCGCAAGCCCATCATCGGGTTCACTTCCCACATCCCGGTGACAGCCTCCAACATGTGTTTCTTCTCCTTCAACTCGTCAGAGTCGGGAGCTGTGATTTCTAGTTTCGCCACTTCCTCGATGAGCTCGTGATACGGCGGCAGGAACTCGTGCATCGGCGGGTCGATAAGGCGCATGATAACGGGTTTACCGTCCATCGCGTCAAACAGATCCTCGAAGTCCTGCTCCTGGAAGGGCAGCATCTCGGCCAAAGCCTCGTCACGGCCGCTCTGTTCCTTCGCCAGGATCATACGCACCACGGCATCGCGGGCGCGAGGATCGAAGAACATATGCTCGGTGCGGCACAGACCGATGCCTTCAGCACCAAACTCCACCGCGCGACGCGCATCCACACCTACATCAGCGTTGGCGCGAACGCCAAAGCCTTTCTCGTGGCGGATCTCGTCACCCCAGGACAGCAATTTCTGCAGATCGATCTGATCCTCGTACTTTGCGCGCACCAGAGGCACAGTACCTGCGAACACCTCACCGCTGAAACCATCGATGGAGATGGTATCGCCTTCCTTGACGACAACACCACCGGGTGCAGTGAGCTGATGTTGAGCAACAGAAATATCCTCACAACCGGCTACACAGGGGATATTGTTCCCACGGGCGACCACGGCGGCGTGCGAGGTCGCACCGCCTTTCTGCGTCAAAACGCCCTTCGCCACCAACATGCCGGGCACATCATCGGGGTTCGTCTCCGGGCGGACCAAAATAACCGCCTTGCCCTCAGCCGCTGCCGCCGTAGCTTGTTTCGCATCAAAGACCGCCACACCCACAGCCGCACCGGGGGAGGCATTCAACCCCTTCGCCAGCAGCGTCTTCTCTGCATCGGGATCGAAGGTGTCACGCATCAACATTTCGACATCCACCGGCCTGACACGCATCACAGCCTCTTTCTTGGTAATGAGGCCCTCGTCGGCCATATCTACGGCAATCTTCACCGCTGCCGGGGACGTGCGCTTGCCAGTGCGGGTCTGGAGCATCCAGAGCTTACCGCGCTCAATGGTGAATTCCATATCCTGCATATCGCGGTAGTGTTTTTCCAACATGTCCACGATTTTGAGGTACTCTGCGTAAACCTCGGGCATCACTTCCTTGAGCCGCGCGATCTTCTGCGGCGTGCGGATACCGGCAACAACGTCTTCACCCTGTGCGTTGACGAGGAACTCACCGTAGAGGCCCTTCTCACCAGTGGAGGGGTTGCGGCTGAACGAAACGCCGGTCGCGGAGTCATTGCCCATGTTCCCGAAGACCATCGTGCAGATGTTGACGGCGGTGCCCCAGTCGTGGGGGATGCCTTCGTGCTCGCGGTAGGCAATAGCACGCTCGCCGTTCCAGGAACCAAACACAGCCTTGATCGCCAGTTCAAGTTGCTTGTAGGGGTCGGTGGGGAAGTCTTCACCAAACTTGGCCTTGTACATAGCTTTGTACTCGTCAACCAACCACTTCAATCCATCGAGGCTGACGTCTGTATCGAGCTTAACGCCTTCTTTGGCCTTCAGTTCATCCAGTTTCTCCTCAAAATGGTCGCGCTTGTACCCCATCACGATATCGGAGAACATCGTGATAAAGCGGCGATACGCATCGTAGGAGAACCACTCGTTGCCGGTCAATTCCGCCAACGAGGCACGGGTCTCGGCGTTGAGGCCCAGGTTAAGGACCGTGTCCATCATGCCAGGCATCGACTGACGCGCGCCGGAGCGCACAGAGACCAACAACGGATTTTCACCGTGACCAAAGGTCTTGCCGGTCTGAGCCTCAATGTCCTTCATCGCCTCCAAGGTCTGTTCCCACATCCCTTCCGGGAACTCGTCGCTGTCCATATACTCTACGCAAGCTTCCGTCGTAAGCGTGAAGCTTGGTGGAACCGGTGCGCCCGATGCCGTCATCGCCATCAAACCAGCACCCTTGCCGCCGAAAATCTCTTTCATTTCGGCCAAATCAGGTTGTTTCCCGAGAACTTTGGCATATTCTTCCTCACCGTTGCGAGAAAGATAAACCCATTTCTTAACCATATTTTATCCTCCCAGATTTCGTTTACAAATGTCTATGTTATTATACATAAAAGCTGCCTAAAAACAAGAGAAAAAACTACAAAAACGTAATGCACGAAAATAAGCCCATTACTTTGCATATTTCCGCCAGCCCCTTCTTTACTGGAATGGGAACTCGCCCATCCTCATTCTTCTTGTTGACTGGCGACAACCCGGCGTTGCAGCACGTACCAATCAGCGATCGTGCGGAAACGGTCCCCGGTCCGCATCAACGGCCCCATTTGGTCGCCGCTCACGCGAACATCGATGGCGTACGTGTAAACCGGCACATATAGCGGAAGTGCTGGAACTTCCCTCATAAACAACTGCTGAAATTCCTGATAAAGCGCAAGGCGTTGGTTTGGATCAACCGTGGTGCGCGCCTGCTCAATAACTTCGCTGATACGCCGGTTCTGGAAACCCGCATAGTTCTGCCCCTGTCCAGGCAACGCCTGTGTCTCATGCCAGAGAGGATAGGGATCGGGATCACCAGGAATGATCAAGTGAACTAACGCCGCGTCATAGCTGCGCGACTCCAGCAGGCCGCTGAGCGCCAGAGATGGCACAGCCTGGACGGTAGCCGAAACTCCGATGCGCGCCCACTGGTCGACGATTTCTCGCGCCACCGCCAAATCCTGTTCATCGTTTGACGCCATCAACGAAAATGCAAGCGTCGCACCCTGTGCATTATGGAGTGGTTCATCGGTAGTTGCACGCCGCCATCCAGCTTGATCCAGCAAATCGAGTGCCTGCTGCGGATCGTAAGCATATGCCGGGACGTCCGTAGTGTCGTAAGCCCAGGTGCCGGGCAATAATGGCGTCTGTGGGATAATAGCTTGCCCCATCAACACGCTATCCACGATAGCCTGGCGATCCAGGGCATAGAACAGCGCCTGGCGCACCTGTGTGTTGTTGAACGGCAAGGTGTCTGTCACCAACTCGTTGAAATACAACATCACCATTTCGGAGGTCTCGGCCGAATGCAGCTTTAAATTCTCATCGGCAAAAGCCTGTGGCAAAATATCCGAGGTGATCCGCGATACGCCTTCCACGACACCGTCTTGATACGCCTCAAAAGCTGCTCGTGCTGTCGGATAGAAGCGCAGGATGATATTTTCCAGATACGGCTCCGGTCCATAATAGCGCGGGAAACGTTTGAAGGTTAACACCGTGACCTGTCCTTGCTCGGTCTCCACCTCAGTCAACCGGAAGGGGCCGGTACCAATGGGTTGGCGATTGAAGTCCAGGGTGGGCAAATCAGCGGCGCGAATATCACTCAGCAGATGCATAGGCAGCAGCCCAACCGTCGTGTAATCCAGAAACGGCGCGAAGGGCTCTTGCAGAACAAACTGCACGGTGTAATCGCCCAGTTTGGTGACCTCGACCGATCGCCACAACGCACCGATGTCAGGCGGGCCGGGATAATCGGGGTCTTGCAACAAATTGACGGTAAACAACACGTCATCAGCGGTGAAGTAATAGCCGTCGTGCCAGAGGACACCGGGGTTGAGGCTGAAGGTGTATGTAATCCCGCTCGGGTCAATATCCCAACCAGTCGCCAGATCGGGCTCCACCGCACCTGACATCCCAATGCGCGTCAAGCCGCTAAACGCCAGTGCCGCGACATCACTATCAGCGTCGTTGTAGAAGCTAAGCAGGGGATTGAGGGACTGTGGGTAGCCCCCTACGCTCTCGATGTACGTACCCCCGTTTGCCGGGCGGAATTCGGTGGTGTACGTCGTCGCCATGTACGCTAGAATCATCGCGGTGAGCAAAAAGCCCGCCCCGACCAGAAGCATTTGCCAACCAATTCGACGGAACATAGCGTTAAGCGCAATACACAGAAAAAGGACGAAGAAGAAAGGTAGGAAAACTTTTCCCCGGGAATCCTCCCCTAAGGAATGATTTCCTTACACTCCCCCGGCTTCGTCCTTTTTTGAAGTACAGAAATAGATTACCCAATCAGCAAAACGTTTATAACCGCGACCAGGAAAAATGAGATCGAAGCCCCAACAGTCAAGCGGAACAGCAGCAATTCAGGGCCGCGACGCTTGCGAATCAGGTTAGTCTGCGTGCCGCCGAAAACACCGCCCATACCGCTGCTACGCACTTCAAAGAGCACTAAAACAGTGAGTACAACCCCTAACAGGATTTGTACGATATTCAAATAAGTCTGCATTCTTGATCTACCTCCAGGTTCAGGTAGAGGGATTATAACACGCTACACTAAAATGACAATGCACAGGCCAGGGCTACAGCCTTTCAAATTTACCCCCTACGTAATTCGAGCGTAGAACAACGGCAGAGGTTCGACCGGATCGGCCGCGAAGGTCAGCGCGCGCAGCGCACGGCGCACAGCCTCGTCACGCTTCGTTGCATCGTCGGCGTGGACGGTAAAAAGTGGCGCGCCGTCCTCAATTTTGTCCCCCACCTTGCAGTGCATCACAATGCCCACACGATGGTCGAGTTGGTCGCCTTTTTTCTCACGGCCGCCACCCAACCCAAGTACAACCATACCGATTTCGTCGGCACGTACTTCAGCCAAATAACCGGTTTTGGATGCCGGTATGGTTTCGATGAGCGCCGCCTTTGGAAAACGGTCTGGTTCATCCACGTAACGCACATCCCCATCCTGCGCGATGATCAACTGGCGGAACTTGTCCCATGCCCGCCCGGAGGCAAGGACTTCCTTCACCCGTGCTGCACCCGCTTCGAGTGTGACCGCTTTACCGCCCAGGCATAACATTTCGGCTGCCACTGTGACGCAGTGCTCGCGAAAGTGCTGCGGTCCCTCTCCATGCAGCACATTGATGGCTTCGCGGACTTCAAGGATATTGCCAACCGCGCACCCCAATGGCTGGTTCATGTCGGAAATCAACGCCGTCACCTTGCGCCCAAGCGTCTGCCCGATGCGCACCATCCCTTCGGCCAGAGCCTGTGCAGATTCCAGGGTTTTCATAAACGCACCGCTGCCCACTTTGACGTCCAGCAGAATGGCATCGGCTCCGCCAGCGATTTTCTTGCTCATAATCGAACTGGTGATCAATGGCGTACTGGGCACGGTGCCGGTTACATCGCGCAGGGCGTAGAGCTTGCCATCCGCAGGTGCAAGATTAGCCGACTGCCCGGTCAGCACAAGGCCGATCTGTGCCAATTGGGCCTTGAATTCGTCGACACTCAAATCCGTACGATAGCCAGGCACGGATTCCAGTTTATCCAGTGTGCCGCCGGAGAATCCCAACCCGCGCCCCGACATTTTCCCTACCGGCAAGCCACAGGCCGCGACAACGGGAGTCACCACCAGACTGACTTTGTCACCAACCCCCCCGGTCGAGTGTTTGTCGACGACAAAAGGCGCAACGTCACTCAAATCCAACACTTCCCCGGAATGCGCCATCGCGAGCGTGAGATCGCCGGTTTCACGGTCATCCATCCCGCGCAACATAATCGCCATCAGCAACGCCGATGCCTGGTAGTCGGGTATGGTTCCCTCCGTGTACCCCTGGACGAAGAAGTTAATCTCCTCCGTTGTCAGTACCCCACCGTCACGTTTCTTCTCGATCAAT
>JBJYXQ010000141.1:0-5195 GCA_046260035.1 Anaerolineae bacterium | reverse complement strand
GTGTTTGTGCGCGCGACACACGCAGCACTGTTGCGTGAAACTGAGTATCACGGCTCGTTTGGCCTGGCGATGTTCGGTATTGCAGCGCTGGATGTGGCGCTGTGGGATTGTCTGGGCAAATCGTTGGGCGTGCCGTGCTGGCAGTTGTGGGGCGCAGTTCACACACGGATTCCAGCCTACGCGATGGTCGGGTGGCTGAATTACAGCGATGCGCAGGTGCAGCGCATCTGCGCGCAGGCGGTGGAGCAGGGCTTCCGAGCGGTGAAGATCAAGGTGGGCTATCCTACCCTGGCGGAGGATGTGGCACGGATTAACGTCGTGCGCAAGGCCATCGGCGACGATGTGAAGTTGATGGTGGACGCGAATCAATCCCTCACGGCGAAAGAGGCGCTGCGGCGTGGGCGGGTATTCCAGGACCTCGGCGTTTATTGGTGGGAAGAACCCATTCCGGCGGATGATATCGAGGGTTACGCGATGCTTGCTCAGGCATTGGATATACCTGTCGCTACTGGCGAAAACCTGTACACACCCTACGACTTCGCCCGTTTTCTCAAGCGCGATGCGGTGGACATTATCCAGCCTGATATGCGCCGGGCTGGCGGCCCTACTGCGATGCTGCAGATTGGGATGCTGGCGAGTGCCTTCCGTCGGCCTTATGCCTCTCACGGCGGCGACCCGGTACAGTTGAATGTGATGGCCTGTTTGCCCAACGCGCTCTACCTCGAAACTGGTCTGCTACACCCCGATTCGCCGCTCAAGTTGGTGGACGGGTGTGCGGAAATACCGCAGGGGCCGGGATTCTCTTGGGCATAAGTCGTCAAATGTAAATTCTTGCGCGATCCCACGCTTGGTCCTCCCCGGAAACAATTGTTCTGGGGAGTTTTTTTGATTTTCCTTTTTCTTTCTGTGGCTATATGTCGTCCTTTGTCATATTCTCCCGCTACACTAAAGTGTGGATAGAAATTTTGTTCTACATCGTCTTTGTGGTATAATGGCTCGTTACCCGATATTGGAAGCTGGATACTTGATATTGGATGTGTGATCGTCGACCTCTATTCACACATCAACTCGTTACCCATTTCTACTTTCTACTTTCTCAATTTCTAATTTTTCCCGGGGGGGATATGGAACCTGGATTTATCATTATTCGTGGTGCGCAACAACACAATCTCAAGCACATTGATGTGACGATTCCGCGTAATAAGCTGGTGGTACTCACGGGCGTGAGTGGCAGTGGCAAGTCATCGCTGGCCTTTGACACGATCTATGCGGAAGGGCAGCGCCGTTACGTTGAGAGCCTGTCATCGTTCGCGCGGCAGTTCCTGGGGCAGATGGAGAAGCCGAAGGTGGACTACATCGGCGGTCTCAGCCCGGCTATCGCTATCCAGCAGAAGGCGGTGAGCAAGAACCCGCGTTCGACGGTAGGCACGGTCACCGAGGTGATGGATTACCTCCGCGTGCTCTTCGCGCGCGTGGGGGAGCCGCACTGCCCCCAGTGCGGGCGCAAAGTGGCTTCGCAGAGCGCGCAGCAGATTGCTGACCAACTTGCTGCGTTGCCCAGTGGAACACGCTTTCAATTGCTCGCGCCCGTGATCCGGCAGCGCAAGGGCACGCACGCGGATATTCTGGCGCAGGCCAAACAGGACGGTTACGAGCGGGCGCGCATCGACGGTGTTCCGACGGAGCTAAACCGTACCATCAAATTGGCGAAGACGAAGAATCACACGATCGAGCTGATCGTAGATCGGCTCGTCGTTCCGGGACATCCGAACGGCTCCGGCGATGATCTGTGGCGTGATTTCACGATGCGCTTGATGGATTCAGTGGAGACGTCATTGCGCGCGGGGGACGGGATGGTCGTCGTCGACATTGTAGACGGTCAGGAACTATTACTCAGCGAGCATCATGCCTGCGCGCATTGCGGCATCAGTTTCCCGGAACTCAGCCCACAGCTTTTCAGCTTCAACTCGCCACTCGGCATGTGCCCGGAGTGCAATGGCCTGGGTACGAAGCTCGAAGTCGACCCGAACCTCATTATCCACGACCCGACACTTTCCGTGATGGATGGCGCACTGCGTTGGTATGGCAACATTCGCAAGAAGAAGAACAATTGGCGGATGCACCAATTGGAATCCATCGCGCGGCACTACGACGTCGATCTGGATCAGCCCTGGCAGGATTTGCCGGAGAGCTTCCGCACCGTGCTGATTTACGGCTCGGGCGATGAAAAAATTCACTTTAAATACCGATCCGAAGGTGAAGATCACTCATGGACAGGGGAAAGCAACCGCCCTGTGCAAGGGATCATCTTCCACATCAACCGTCTCTTTCATCAGACCAAGTCCGATTACACCCGTCGCTGGTATGGCAGCTTTATGAGCGAACTGCCGTGTGCGGTGTGCGGTGGTGAACGCCTGCGTGCGGAGGCGCGTGGGGTGCTGGTAGGCGGTAAGTCGATTATGGAAGTGAGCGCGATGCCTATAGACAAAGCGCACGCCTGGGTGGAAGCACTCTACGCGCAGCTTGATGGCGAGCAGTTGGAGATCGGCGGTGAGGTGCTCAAAGAGATTCGCGACCGTTTGCAGTTTATGCTTAACGTGGGTTTGCATTATCTCACGTTGGACCGGCCCGCCCCGTCGCTTTCCGGTGGGGAGTCGCAGCGCATCCGGCTGGCGAGCCAGATCGGGTGTGGACTGGTGGGTGTGCTCTACATCCTCGATGAACCGTCCATCGGCTTGCACGCTCGCGACAACCGCGCTTTGCTCGACACGTTGCTCCAACTGCGCGACATGGGTAACACGGTGCTCGTTGTGGAACACGATCACGAGACGATGATCGACGCTGATTGGATTCTCGACCTTGGGCCGGGCGCAGGCGTGTTAGGCGGGCGCGTGGTGGCAGCGGGGACGCCAGATGAGATCGCCACGAATCCAAAATCGCTCACCGGGCGCTATCTAAGCGGCGAGTTAGCGGTCGTTTCGCCCAACGGTGGGCGGCGGGAGCCACAGAACGGCAGCCTGGTGCTTTCCGGCGCGACGCTGCATAATCTCAAGAGCATCGATGCGCGCTTCCCGCTGGGCGTGATGACGTGCGTGACCGGCGTGAGTGGCAGCGGCAAGAGCAGCCTCGTCGCCGAGACGCTCTATCCTGCGCTGGCCCGCGATCTCAACCGCGCTGAAACGCGACCGGGGCCGTACACCGCCATCAACGGGTTGGAGCACCTGGATAAGGTCATCAACATCACGCAGGATCCCATTGGGCGGACGCCGCGCTCGAATCCGGCGACCTACGTGAAGTTGTTCGGCGAGATTCGCAATGTCTTCGCATCCACGCCAGAGGCTAAGATTCGCGGTTACAAGCAGGGGCGGTTCAGCTTCAACGTCAAGGGCGGGCGTTGTGAGACGTGCAAGGGGCACGGTAAGAAGCGTGTAAAGATGCACTTCCTGCCCGACGTTTGGGTAACCTGTAAGGAATGCAAGGGCACGCGCTTCAACCGTGAGACGCTGCAGATCCGCTACAAGGGCAAGAATATCGCCGACGTGCTGGATATGGATGTGCAGGAAGCGCTGGCCTTCTTCGAGAATCATCCCAAGATTGCGCGGCGTTTGCAGACGCTGCACGATGTGGGGCTGGACTACGTCAAGCTAGGACAGGCTGCGACGACGTTGAGCGGCGGGGAAGCGCAGCGCGTCAAGCTGGCGAAGGAGTTGAGCAAGGTGGCAACGGGGCGCACCGTCTACATCCTCGACGAGCCGACGACGGGCCTGCACTTCGCCGACATCCAGAAGCTGCTGGACGTACTGCACCGTCTGACCGACGCTGGCAATACCGTCATCGTCATCGAGCACAACCTGGACGTGGTCAAGACCGCCGACTGGCTCATTGACCTCGGTCCGGAGGGTGGGGACGCGGGCGGCTATATCATCGCCGAAGGCCCGCCGGAGGCTGTGGCGCAGATCGAGAAGAGCTACACGGGGCAGTTTTTGCAGAAAGTGTTGGAGCCGGTTGTGGTATAAGGCGGTCCTGGCGTTTTAAGTGCTATTGCGCGAGGATTTGATCTTACATTGATGATTTGATCGAGGAGTGAGGTAGTCTGGAGAACAGACAAGGGCAATTGTATCTTTAGAAGGGCGCTGTGCTTGCTCAAGCACAGCGCCCTTTACAATACCTCACTGCACCAACGCCGCCCAGTATCCTTCCTCGGTTGGCGTCCGCAGGTGCAGCAGCCCGCCCTCATCTGCGGAGACCGTCTTCGGGCCGGACCAGCGGCTTTGGCGGATATCGAGCCAGCGCAGCGTGAGTGCTTTGTCACCCGCCGCGCTGACGTCCAACTGCACGTTGCCACCGTCGGGGAAGAAGACGCCGTATTCCACACCGGGATTGGCGGTGCAGTAGGCTTCATTCCAACTGCGGTTGCGCAATAGGTCGTTGTGTGGCTCACAGGTGAAGATGTCCATCGCGTCGGTGAACATCCGCATGGAGCGGATATGTGCCTGGGCGATGATGCTTAGGCCCAGACCTGAAGTGGGGCGGTGGAAGCGCGACGAGGCTAGGCCGCCGAAGATGTTGCGCCAGAACCGCTCCTGCGCGTCGCGGGTGGAGCCGTAACGCCCGGAGTTCGCTCCGTAGATCTTCACGCTGTTCATCGGGCGGACGTGCCCGGAAGCGATGAGGCGGTGGCGAATCTCCTGCGGGTTGCTCCAGTGCTTATCCGCCGGGCTGTGATTGTTCTGCGAGATGTCCACGAAGCTGTATAACTCCGGGTGATCGAAGGTGGCGGCGTGCTCCCCGTCAAGCAGGTTGTGCGCGTCCCACATCTCTGTGCATTGCACTGACACACTGGCTTCGGCAGCTTTTGCCTGGATGAACAAGGCCCAATACTTGCCCCACTCGGGACTCTCGTTGGTCTCGTTGTCCATACAGTAGAGCGTGTTGCCGTAGTTCAGCGAGATCGATAGCATCTGCTCCACCTGCTGAATCTGGTACGGGAGTACGATTGCATTGTTTTCGAGTGCAGGCACAGTGCGGAAGAAGGCGCTTTCGCGCTGGCCCGGGTGGGTGGTGATGACTTCCTTCAATCCCGATTCGGCGGTGGTGTAATTGACGTTGTTCTTGGGATTGTAGGGATTGTTCTGCCACGGCTCACGCGCGAAGTCAAAGCGGTCCCACATCTCGAATTGCGCGACAATGTCTCG
>JBJYXQ010000140.1:0-4838 GCA_046260035.1 Anaerolineae bacterium | reverse complement strand
GTGGCCCAGGGCGTGAGGCTGGCGAGAACATCGATGGCGCGCATAATCAACGGGAAGATGCGCAGGGTGAGCAGCGCAAAAGTGAGAATCGCCAGCGCGGGTACCAGAATGAGCAAGGGGTCCTGATATAAATCTTCCGGTCGATCGCGTGCCAGGAGGGCCAACGTGCCATATTTGGTCAGTTGACGGTAGGCATACAGGGTGGGGAGGAGGAGCAGAAAGTCGAGGTACGCACGATGCCAGAAGGGTGAACGCTGTGGGCGGGCGCGTTCGCGCTCCACGTCGACGAGGCTCTGGCGAGTGGCCTGGATTGCGGGTAGGATGCGCGCCACCATGGTGACGGCTAATGCCACGATGGTCATTGGGATCGTGACCCCTCGCAAGGTCGTCGGTAAAAGCTCACGCGATGTAAAGCTGAGGAAACTAGACGTTTGTCCCATTAACTGGGCCAGCCCCATACCTGCGGCAATACCGATCGGCGTTCCTACAACAAAGAGGATTGACTCTTCGACCATCGTGAGGGTTAGGATGCTGGCTGGACGCATCCCTCGACTAACCAGGGTAGCCGTCTCGCGCACCTGCCAGCGGGCAATAATGGCTGAGGTCAGCACCAGAAAGTAAAGAAGGAAACCAAGTGCGGGCAGATTGAATCCCAAGAGTAGAATGGTAAGGGTGTTACCGCGTTGAACAAACGACTTCAGTGGGTCCAACGGCGGGGTGTTGATACGGGCATCGGGAAGGAATTTGTTGATCACGATGATACTGCGTTCGAATCCCTCGATGTACTCGACAGTCTTGTCCGGCAGCACTTCGTTCTCATCCAGAATGATGTGCCAATTGACGAACCATGTTTTGCCGGGTACCATCGGCTGGATGATGTTGACGTAGTCTTTGCGACGCACAAGGAGCTTGTTTTGGAGTGTGGCATCGGGATTTTCGAACCAGAAATCTGAGGTGATGTCCTTGGCCTGCCAGAAACCGCGCACGCGAATGATAATCGGCATAGAGACAACGTTGATGCCCAGGTTGAACTCTTCACCGACGTTGATGCCCATCTTCTCCGCCATGCGTGTGTGCATCCAGACGTCCAAAACGTCACCGGATTGGCCGTCTTCGTCGAGCGGATCACCGTCGAGAATCTCGATTTCATCGGAGACGCCGGCGATATAAACGATATCGGTGGACTCCAGGTAATCCTGTTCACTTGTAGCGTACGATGCACCTTCTATGGATCGCAGCATCATGTTGCCGCTATGAACTTCTAGCCCCACGTACTGGGTCGGCAATCCAACCTCGGATGACAATGTGCCGGCCACGTGGTCCGAAAGTTCCTCCGCTTGCTGCAGCGAGATGGGCGCGCGTCCGGAAGAGAAGGTGTAGATGCTGGTCGAGAATGGTGGCCGTCCGGTCATCTCGCTGAAGTCAGCCAGTTCTTGATGCAGGATGACCTGGTCCACGGCTTTGGCGAAGAACGACGCGCTATTGACCATCCCCACCGCGAAAACGACGCCCAGGAGCGCCAACACCGTCAAACCGGGGTGGTTCCATAAACGCTTAATAGCAAGTCGTGTGACAGAAGTGAATCTGAGTAACAGTTTGATCATAAATTTAACACCAGCTTAAGTAAATTGTGGCTTGCATAGTATCATTTGTCCCATCAATATTGTCTGACCAGCAAGCCTCGTAAGTATAACAGGGCCGCCGTAAGAAGCAAGTTGAAAGCGATCAGCCCTCTGTAGTCAGCCGTCAGCTTTGGCGTCTGCGAAAGCGCCTTGACAGCACTTGCTGCAACTCAGCAATGGCTGTGTCTTGGGCACCCTGGCTGATAGCTGAAAGCTGACGGCTGAACGCTTATCGCTCAGGCGATCTGTGAGAGCACCGCGATGGCGTGTTTGATATCCTCGATTTGCTTGGGACCGCTGATTTCGCGCTCGATGGTGAGCGCGCCGGTGTAGCCAAGGCCCTTCAGTTTGGGGATGAGCACGGGGAAGTTGACGCGCCCTTCGCCGAGTGGCTTTTCGACGCCTAACTGCCGCCCATTGGTCGGGTACTCGCCATCCTTGGCATGGACGCCGCGCACGTACTGCCCGAACACGTCCAGCGCGTCCACCGGATTGGCCTTGCCGTACATCAACAGATTCGCGGGATCGAGGTTGATGCCCAGGTTATCGTAGCCCAGCTCTTCGATCACCCGCAGGAGAACGACGGGCGTTTCCTGCCCGGTCTCGAACCAGAAGCCCAGGCCGCGTTCACCGCAGTATTCGCCGATCTCACGCAGCGCGTCGATCACACCGGGATACAGCGGATCGGTCATATTCTCCGGAATGAAGCCGACGTGGGTGGTGATGCTCGGTACGCCCACAAGCTTGGCGAAGTCCGCACCTGCTTTGAGCGCGACGAGCCGTTCAGCGCGCAATTCTGGTGGCACGATGCCGATGGAGACCGGCCCTTTGACGAAGTCCCAGATGTGTGGGCCGGGCACGCCCGTCCAGATTGTCGTGACCTCAACCTGGCTTTCCTCCGACGCGGCGATCAGCCGGTCGGCCATTTCCGGCGTGAACAATTCCTGCTTCCAGCAGACCACCTGGCACGTCGGCAGGCCGAACTCGTGAACGCGTTTCAATTCCTCTTCCGGCCCGTTTTCTAATGGGGCCATCACACCCAATTTCAATTTTGTCATCGTTTGCTCCTTTCTGTATTATATGGACAAGAATGGTAGTACCGTAAAACGCAAGTTCTTCACCAAATCATGATGCTCTGAGGGGATCGTCAGATCCCCGACTCCTGCGCATACCGGGGATCTGGCGATCCCCTTGAAGCTGTACATCAGGAAAGCATTTATGCCGTGCCGTAATGGTTGTATCTACAAGCTGAATCTGTATGAACGTGCTATGTCCGTTTTAACTCCTCCTCTATCAGCGCTACAGACTCCCGCACGGATTCTGGCATACACTCCGCCGGTGGCGTGTCTGTCTCGACGCAGTTCATGAAATAGGCGATTTCGTTCAGGTAGGCGTCGCCCGGCTCAAATTCGGCGGGATGCGCCGACACTTTTTGGGGATCGTCGAAGACGGTGAGCGTGCCTTCGTCGAAGCGGACAAACGCGCGGTCGAACCACGCCTCGAAGCCGGCCTGGAATGGGATCTGCCCTACACTCCATCCGGCGTGCATGTGGATTTGTGGCCCATCTGCGTACTCAAAAATGGCGTGCAACACGTCGTAGGCCTTGGCATGTTCCGATGTGCGTGCCGTCGCGTAGATGCGCTCAGGGCGACCAAACACCGCGTTGACGTAGTCCACGTCGTGGATGTGCAAGTCCAGCACCATTCCCCCGCTGCGCGCCGGATCGGCGAACCAGCTTTGTGCTGCCCAATTTGGATGTCCACCCATTCGCCACATATTGAGCGAGAGTAATCGTCCATAGGGTTGCTCCTTGATGCAGCGCTTCAGATAGAGGTACTCCGGCCAGAAACGCAGGCAGTGCGCGATCATCAACGTGCGCCCCGCTGACTTTGATGCCGCAATCATCCGGTCGGCGTCTGCCGAAGTGAGCGCCATCGGCTTTTCGCACAGCACGTGCAGTCCCGCTTCCAGCGCTTTGATGGCGTAAGGCGCGTGTAGATCCGTCGGCAGGCAGATGTCCACGACATCTACGCCCGCTTGCGCGATGAGATCGGCGGCTTCGCCGTAGCGCGCTGCCTGCGAGAGATCGAGGGTGGCCTTACCACTATCGAGGTTGACCGTCACCGCCTCTTTTGCCTCCAAGCGCTCCGGCACAATGTCCGCAATGGCAACGATTTGTGCGTTGGGCACCTGGGGGTAGCGCCGTGCGTGGTGCCATCCCATGCCCCCCATACCGAGAATTCCGACTTTTAGCATAGTTCAAACTCCTCTCTGAATTTTAAACACGGAGACACAGAGAACACGGAGAGAGAACTAAAAAACTCTGTGTTCTCTGTGTCTCTGTGGTGAAACATTTTCCTTCCCGCACCGTCACCCTTTCACCGCATTCGCGTATTCGCGTCGCTTTGCCACATATCCGGGTTGGGGCCGAGAGCGGCTTTGAGCGGATCGGTGGCCTTGGTCAGCGCTGCGACCACGTCGGCGGGCAGTTTGAGGGCGGCAGCTTCAGCGTTGGCATGGATTTGGGCCGGGTTGCGCGCTCCGGCGATGACGGTGGCCACGCCGGACTGTTCGAGCAGCCACGCCAGCGCGACCTGTGCCATTGGCAGACCGGCGTCGTTGCAGATCTTGCGGATGGCGGCCAGCGCAGCAGCAGTTTCGGCTTCTGCGCCGGGTCCGCCGTGGCGCGTCATCGAGCGATGAGCGGTAGAGAAATGGCGTGTCCGCGCGCGCTCGTCGGGGATATCCGCCAGCGTGGCGAACTTGCCGGTGAGGATGCCGTGCTGCAGCGGGCTGTACGGTGCGATGCTCACCTGCTGTTCCACGCACAGCGGCACGATGTCGTATTCGATGGCGCGGAAGAGCAAGTTGTAGGCCAGTTGGTTGATCTCCACATGATCAATCGCTAACAGTTCTGTAAGGTCGCGCGGGCCGAAGTTCGAGCAGCCCACAAAGCGAATCTTGCCCTCGTCCTTGAGGCGCTGCATCTCGCCGAGTGTCTCGGCGAAGGGGATATCCCAGTTGGGCCAGTGGATGTAGTATACGTCGATGGTCTCCATCCCCAGATTACGCAGGCTGTCTTCGCACGCTGTGCGTAGGTCGGCTGGGCGTAAGTGGCTCTGTGAGACCTTCGTCGCGATGATGACCTTGTCGCGCAGATGGCCCTTGAATGCTTTGCCGATCAGCTCTTCCGAACGGCCCGCGCCGTACCCTTC
>JBJYXQ010000139.1:0-5060 GCA_046260035.1 Anaerolineae bacterium | reverse complement strand
GAGCCTGTCTACGCTGTCGCCAACGGTGTGGTAGAATCAGTGACGTTGATGGGCTTCGATGGCTACGTCATCATCATCGCACATACTTTGCCGGATGGCGAGGATGTCTGGTCGGTCTACTGGCACGTGGCTTCAGTGCAAGTCACTCAGGGAGAAGCAGTGACGCGCGGGCAGGTTCTGGCTTCCATCCACGACCGTGGCCTCAATAGCCATTTGCACTGGGAGATGCGCACATTTGCCGACGGCAGTTCGCTCTTCCCTCCAGATTCCGCCGGTGGTCGTGGTACTTGCAACGGTCATATCACTGGAGTAGGCTACACCTGGGATGATGATCCGGCACGCGCCCTGCCTGGTGCATGGGGATACCTGAATCCGACGAAGTTTGTAGAAGAGAAGCAAAAATACTGAGAAAAACTCGGATGCATTAACCATCTGGCAAAAACGTAGTACAATGGACCGAGTTTGTGACTATATCGTACAACATCAAAGAGGAGTAGCATGTTATATCAGAACGTCTGCATTGAAGGTATGGGATATGTCATCCCTGACCACGTCGTAACGAGCGTCTGGCTGGAAGAGCAAATCGCGCCGGTTTACAAAGCCCTGAGAATCCCGATTGGTTACCTCGAACGCCTCACCGGCATCAAGGAGCGCCGCTGGTGGGACGATGGTGTTTTAGTGTCGGATGGTGCGGCGATGGCCGCCGAGCGTGCCATTGCGAATGCCGGCATCGACCGCGGCGAAATCCAATGTCTCATCAATACCTCCGTCTGCCGTGACTACATCGAGCCGGCGACGGCAACGATCGTTCATCACAAAGTGGGACTGAGTGATTCGGCGATGAGCTTCGACATCGTCAATGCGTGCCTGGGGTTTCTCAACGGGATGATGACGATTGCCAACATGATCGAACTGGGGCAGATCGACACCGGTATCGTGGTTGCCGCCGAAGACCCCAAGGAGGGGCAACTGTCAACCATCGACTATATGCTCAACCACAAACCATCCAGAGCCACCATCCGCGACAATATGGCCTCGTTGACACTTGGCGCCGCGTCGGTAGCGATGATTCTGCGCCACAAGTCGAAGTCCAAGACCGGCAAACAGATACTCGGCGGTGCGGCCTACAGCAACACCGAACACAACCAACTGTGTGTCGCACAACGCACGTGGATGCGCACCAATTCCAGTCTGCTGCTCAGTGAGGGAACAAAAGTCGTTGTCCAGGCGTGGCGTTCTTTCCAGGAAGAGACCGGCTGGCGGAATGGCGCAGTCAAAAAGATATTCACCCACCAGGTTAGCGAACCTCAACGGAAGATCGGACTGAAAGCACTCGGTGTTCCGCTGGACATCGACCATCCCACGCTGCATTACCTGGGGAACACCGCCTCAGTCGCTGCGCCCATCTCGATGGCGATTGGCGTCGATAACGGCATCGTCGATGAAGGCGACAAGATCGTGCTCTTCGGCGTCGGCAGCGGGATTAACAGCATCGTTTTAGGCATCCAATGGTGAATGGGGAATCGGAAATTAGAGATGGAAAATTGGAAATGGACAAGGAGTCGCAACTCCAATTAACAAATTTCCAATCGCTCTATCCGTTCTCGTCGCATTGGCTGGACCTGGACGGCGTAAGGATGCACTACCTCGACGAGGGGCCACGTGATGCACCGCCCGTGGTGATGGTGCATGGCAATCCGACGTGGTCATTCTATTACCGCACGCTCATCCCTGAGATCGCCCAAACCCACCGCGTTATCGTCCCTGATCACGTAGGTTGTGGCCTTTCCGATAAACCGCAGGATTACGGGTACACACTCGAACAGCACATCCGCAACCTGGAGACGCTCATCGCGCACCTGGATCTGCACGACATCACGCTGGTGCTGCACGATTGGGGCGGCGCCATTGGTATGGGATACGCCACACGCCACCCGGAGAACTTCGATGCGGCGAATGGCTCACGCTTCGTGATCTTCAACACATCCGCGTTCTACCTGCCCGCCGTGCCCTGGGTGCTCAAACTGGCCCGCAGCCCGGTCATCGGGGAGACAATGCTGCGCGGGTTGAACGCCTTTGCCGGCACAGCGGTCTACCTGGCGATGGTCAACCACAAACGGATGACGCCGCAAGTGCGCGCCGGCTATCTCGCGCCATACGACACCTGGCACAACCGTATCGCGATTTACCGCTTCGTGCAGGACATCCCCGTGACCGACGACCACCCCACCCGCGCTACAGTGAATGCCATCGACGCGAAACTCCATCTGTTCCGCGATCACCCGATGCTCATCCTCTGGGGAGCGCAGGATTTCATCTTCACCGTCAAAGACTTCCTTGCCGGGTGGCGCGCACGCTTCCCCAAGGCCGACGTCCACATCCTAGACCAAGCTGGACATTACGTCGTCGAAGATGCCCACGAGCGCATTCTACCGTTGATGAAAGACTTTTTGGCAGACAGCAGACGGTAGCCAGTAGACAGGCTCTTGCCCCCGTCTACCGTCTACTGTCTACCGTCTACCTGCTCAAGGAGATTCCAATGCAAACACCCGAACACTACAACGTCGCCAGCGCACTGGCGGAGATGGCGGCGCGCAATCCATACCAGCCCGGCATCATCTTTCCCGCCGGGCGTGATCTATCCGGTCGCGCCAAAACGGTACAATTGAGCTTCGGCCAACTCAACGCCGAATGCGATCACTATGCCCACGGCTTGACCGAGTTCGGCGTCTGTATGGGTGACCGGGTGCTCCTGATGGTGCGCCCTGGCGTCGAACTGATCGCCCTGGTCTTTGCACTGGAACGCATCGGCGCGGTTCCTGTGCTCATCGATCCCGGCATGGGACGGCGAGCACTTCTGCAATGCGTCGCTGAGGCCAAGCCATCGACATTGATCGGCGTCCCCATCGTCCACGTGCTGCGACGACTCGCGCCCAAGCCCTTTGCGACCGTTAGACGCAGCGCCGTCGTCGGTCATTTCCGTGCGCTAGCCGACACGACGCTTGCACGGTTGCGCTCAACGCGGACCGATCCCTTCCCCACCGCGCCGACGACGACCGAGAGCGAAGCAGCGGTGGCCTTCACCTCCGGCAGCACCGGCATCCCGAAAGGCGTAGTCTACCTGCACGGTATGTTCCAGGCGCAGATCGCCCTATTGCGGGACTCTGTCGGCATCCAGCCTGGCGAAGTGGACCTGGCACTCCTCTACATCTTCGCGATGTTCAACCCGGCTCTGGGCGTCACCACCGTCATCCCCGACATGGACCCCACAAAATCCGCTGCGATCAATCCGGCACACGTCGCGGAGGCGATCCAGACCTACGGCGTGACCAATGCTTTCGGCTCACCCACGATCTGGAAGCGCGTGGCCCCGTACTGTGTAGAACACGGCATCCGCCTACCCTCGCTCAAGCGCGTGCTGATGGCAAGCGCACCCGTACCTCCCACGTTGATCGAAACGCTACTCGACCACGTCCTTGCGCCCGATGCAGACGTGAACACGCCCTTCGGTGCGACGGAAGCGATGCCCCTCACCACCATGAGCGGGCGCGAGATCGTCGACGAGACGGCTGCCCTGAGCGAACAGGGCCAGGGGATGTGTGTAGGCCGCCCACTGCCGGGAATCGACGTCCGCGTCATCGACATCACCGACCGGCCCATCCCCACGTGGGATGACGCACTGGCGTTACGGCCCGGCGACGGCGGCGCAACGCCCATCGGCGAGATCGTCGTCAAGGGGCCGGTGGTCACACGCCTTTATTTGAACCGTCCCCAACAGACAGCGCAGGCGAAAATCCAGGATCCAGACGGCGGCGTATGGCATCGCATGGGCGACGTGGGCTACTTCGATGGGCAGGGGCGGTTGTGGTTCTGCGGGCGGAAGGCCCACCGGGTCACAACGCCCGACGGCGTCCTATTCCCCGTGCCATGCGAGACCATCTTCAACGCCCACCCCGATGTGCAGCGTACCGCACTGGTCGGCGTCGGCCCACAGGGACACCAGCGCCCCGTACTCATTGTCGAACCGCGCAAGGGGCGCTTCCCCCAGTCGATCCTGGAAAAACAGCGCTTCACATTGGAACTGCTGGCCTTGGGCGTGGAATATCCGCACACACGCGATATCCAGGATGTGCTGTTCTATCACGATATCTTCCCTACCGACGTGCGGCACAATGTCAAAATCCAGCGCGAGAAGCTGGCCGTGTGGGCCCTCAAACACTATCACGAATCGCTGCACACGCGCCCACCCATCCAGCAACCCGACACGCGCCTGCCAACCAGTGTCCGCATCGGCGACCTGTTCCGCGCGCTCAGTATCTTTCTGAGCGTCGCTCTCTCCGTGCTCTTCCTGCGGCGGTATTTGAAGGGGAAGGAGCCTGAAATAGGGAGTAAGAAGTAGGAAGTAGGGAGTAGGAATTGGTAACGAGTAACCAGCAACGAGCAACGAGCCTCCAAAATCCAAAATCTAAAATCCGAAATCTCGTCACGGGCGGTGGTGGATTTCTGGGGCGCTATATCGTCGAACAGTTGCTCGCACGGGGTGATGACGTGACGGTGTTCGCACGCGGCGCGTATCCTGAGTTGGAGGCCCTGGGTGCACGGGTGGTACGCGGGGATTTGCAGGATGTCGAAGCCGTGAATCACGCGTGCGCAGGCATAGATGTGGTCTTCCACGTAGCAGCAAAAGCGGGCATGTCGGGGCCATGGGACGACTTCTACGGCGTCAACGTCACCGGCACACAGAACGTGATCGCCGCGTGCCGCGCCAACGGCGTGCCAAAGTTGATCTACACCAGTTCACCCAGCGTCATCTTCGACGGGACGCCGCAGGAAAGCGTAGATGAAAGTTACCCCTATCCCACGCACTACGAAAGCCCCTATCCGCATACTAAAGCCATCGCGGAACAAGACGTGATGGCGGCGCACCGTGGGGACACACAAGGTGTTCCCTTACTGACGGTTTCGCTGCGACCGCATCTTATCATCGGGCCGCGCGACAACCATCTCCTGCCCGGTCTGCTGGCCCGTGCCAAGACCGGATTGTTGCCCCAGGTTGGCGA
>JBJYXQ010000138.1:0-8917 GCA_046260035.1 Anaerolineae bacterium | reverse complement strand
CGGGGAGAGGAACGGGCGGTTCCTCCGGTTCAGGCGCCCCGGTCTGCGTATAAATCTCAGAAATCTTGGTCGTCGTCCCCGCACTGTAGGTAATCGTGCCGCTGGCGTTGTAAATCTGCCCATCGACGACGGTGGTGCTGGCGGTGCGCAGACCTTCGGTGAGTGCCAGCGTGCGGCTCAGCGTGAAGGTCCAGTTGCCGCTACCGTCGGCCGTCGTCTTGCCCAACGATTCCAGCGTCTCGGTGACAGTATCATAATTGTCCAGGAAAACCTCGACGACACATTCCTCGCACAAGCTATCTGCACCGTTGGTTCCGGTCACGTCGACACCATCGATATCGGTGATCGCCGCCGGATTGAACAGGCGCAGCGCCGCCGGGACCAACTTACCAAAGTCGAATGCCTGCACCTTGCTATCGAGGATGACGTTCCCCTGCACGGTCACAGCGTCAAGATCGTAGCCAGTCTCCGCGCCGGTCACGAAGATACCCGCGGCGCCCTGGGCTCCAACAACGGTGTTGCTGATAACGTGCACGAAGTGCGCGCCACTGACGCCGCCGACCTGGATGCCCTCGCCGCAGGTGCCGAAAGGTACATCGTCGCTTGTCACGCCGATAATGTTGTGCTGGATGATGTGATCCCAGCCGGTGACGGAAATCGCGTCGTCGGGCGTGTTAAGCGGGTCCTTGCTCTGGAACAACATCCCTACCACGCGGTTATAGGCCACCGTGTTGCTGTGACCGAAGATATCCATCCCCGCACCGGCAAACCAGTTGTAGTAGCGAGCATTGGGCTTGCACTTGCGGTCATCGCGCACCTCGGGCACGGTCCCATCCGCGCGGGTGCCGATGGTATTGCTGACGATCGTATTGTAGTTGCCCTGCACATTGATGGCGCTACCGTAGAAGCCGACGAGGACGTTGCTCTGGATGGTGTTGGTGCTGCCGTCACTGCCACTCATTTGCACAAAAATACCGGCTTCGCCGCTGCCACTTTCGGGCATCTCGGGATTGCGCAGGTAAATCTCCTGTCCATCCACAGCAAGGCCGAACCAGTTATCTTCGATGAGGTTGTCGTTAGTCGCCGGGACGTGAACCATATTGTCGCCAAATCCCTGGAAACCCAGGCCGCGAATGACGTTAGTCCCACCGGTGAGGTTGAACACCCCTTTCTGGTTATCGCCGCGCAGGATAATGCGTGGCCCCTCGGCGAGATCGCGCCCGATAGGCTGCGTCGTCCCATCGATAATGGCGTGCCCGTAGCTGCCAAAACTGCGGTAGGCGAAGGTCTCCGAAGAGTTGTCGCTGTCCACGTCGAAGATCCATACTTCGTTAACAGCATCGTAGCCGGGATCACCGGCGGGAATATCGAACGCGATGTGATACACACGCTTGGTCGCATCGAGGCCGTGGTAGTTCACCTCGTTGATCGCGCGGCGCAGTGTACACGGGCTGACCGTCTCACAGCGTTCACTCATCCCACCTTCATCACTAGTGGTGGTGACGGTCAAGTAGTGTGTGGGGACAGGATCCGTAGGTGCTTGAGGTACGGCGGGGATCCCCGCCGTCGCAGGAGACGCGGCTGCCAGCAATCCACCAGTCAGCAGCAACGCGCCCAACAAAGACAAAACAATAAGCCACAACTTCCGGTACATATCAATTTCTCCTTTCACGAATTACGAATAGCAAATTACGCATCATAGTTCACGCCTGGAATCGTGCTCTTCCTGCGTCGTCATCTCACGTTGCAAAAACTCGAACAATGCCTGCACGTCGGCAAAACTTCGACATTCTCCCGTGCCCGGACGCTCCACGGAAGCACGCCAAATTTCCTTTTCCCCGTCACTCGTTTCCCACAACCGCAGTAGATACGAAAGATAACCTCGTTGTTTCATAGTTCACCCCAAGTATTGTCGATTTCCTCTGCAATTTCCGCAGATGGCAAAACGGCACAGACATGATCACAAACATAATCGTAATATAGTGCCGTCATAAAACCGTCATAAGCACTCTGAATTGCTCTTCACAGGGCTTGCCATTATAATCAGTAGTAGCACACCACACATACACAAAACGGCGAGACGCATGGCACACCTAGAAATACGATTGCTCGGAACAATGCAAATCATTTTAGATGGCAAACCGTTGACCAGTTTTGCCACCGACAAAGCCCGCGCGCTGCTGGCCTACCTCGTCCTGGAAGCCGCCCATCCACAGCGCCGCGATACCCTCGCAACGCTGCTGTGGCCCGATCAACCTGACCGCAAAGCGCGCCAAAGCCTGCGCCAGACGCTGCTCTACTTGCGCAAGGCGCTCAACGACGACCAAAGCGCCACCCCGTTCTTGCTTGTGGAGCGCGACACCGTGCAACGCAACCCCGCCTGCAACTGTCACCTGGACGTCGCCGAATTCCAGGCTCTGCATGCCGCCTGCCAATCGCACGTACACCGCCGCAGAGAGAGCTGCCTGCCATGCCTACGACGTATGGCACAGATGGCCGACCTGTATCGCGGGGACTTCCTGGAGCAGTTCTTCGTGAGCGATAGTACCCTTTTCGAGGAATGGGCAAGTCTCAAACGAGAATGGCTACACCGCGAGGCCATCGAGGCGCTGTTCACACTGACCGATTACTACACCCAGCGCGGCGAACTCACCCGCGCGCGGCAAGCCGCCTGGCGGCAAGTGGAATTAGAACCCTGGCGCGAGGAAGCGCACCTCCAATTGATGCATCTGCTAGCGATGGAAGGGGAACGCAGCGCGGCGCTGGCCCAATACGAAACCTGCTGCCGCATCCTGGCCCAGGAGTTAGGCGTTGAGCCGATGCCCGAGACGACGGCGCTCTACGAAAGTATAAAGACTGCGAGCGGAAGACTGAAGAACGAGAGTGCGCCTTCTTCGCTACCCACTCCGCCAACACCCTTCGTCGGCCGGGAAGATGAGTTGGCAGAGTTAGCCGAGATGATTGCCAATCCAAGATCGCGACTCCTGACCCTGAGCGGGCCGGGCGGGATCGGCAAGACACGCCTGGTATTGCAGGCAGCGAGAGAACAAGTCGGAGCATTCACCCACGGCGTCTATCACGTCCCACTCGCTTCTGCCAATTCAGCCGAAACAATTATCACCGCTATAGCCGACACGCTGGGGCTGCGTCTCCACAACCAACAGAAACCTCAACGTCAGCTTCTAGACTATCTGCGTGAGAAAGAGACGCTACTGGTGTTGGACAATATGGAACACCTTCTGCCAGAAGTCGATCTGATAGCCGAAATACTCCGGCATGCGCCAAAGGCGACGCTGCTGGTGACATCGCGCGAACGGCTGAACTTGCAGGAAGAATGGGTTTACGAAGTGAGCGGACTTACCTACCCCACCACCACTGAGAACGCAGAGGAAGGATGGACGAAAGCCTACAGCGCTATTAACCTGTTCCAGCAGCGTGCTCGCCAGGCTAACCGGCACTTTTCCGTGACGGAAGCAGAACTTCCTGCCGTCATCCACATCTGCCAACTCGTCGAAGGTATGCCGCTCGGTGTCGAACTGGCCGCCGCCTGGGTGTCCGTGCATTCCTGTACGAAAATCGCCCAGGCCATTGAGCACAAACTCGACATCCTGACGACGCGACTGCACAACGTCGCGGAACGGCACCGCAACATCCGGGCAACGTTCGAACATTCCTGGCAGCAACTTAACGCGGCGGAAAAAGACCTCTTCGCGCGACTGTCCGTCTTCCGCGGGGGATTCCGCGACGAAGCAGCCACTGCAGTCGCCGGAGTATCGCCATCCACGCTGGCAAGTTTGCTGGACAAATCCTTGCTCCGCCACGCCGCGCCGGACCGGTATGACATGCACGAATTGCTCAGGCAATACGCTGCCGAAAAGCTGGCTGAGGATCCACAAAAACACGAAACGGTGCACATGCAGCACGCCGGCTACTTCGCCGCTTTCCTGAAAGGACAAAAAGCACGTCTAACAGGAACAGAACAAAGGCAAGCACTGGCTGAACTCACTCCCGAGCGCGACAATGTACACGAAGCCTGGCAATGGGCCGTGGCGAGCGGGCACGCGCGCGAAGCCGAACAGAGCCTGGAAAGCCTCTATGATTTTTACGACATCCGGTGCTGGTTTCACGCCGGATTGGCGCTCCTCGCCCCGGCGATAGAGCGGTGGCGTTCGGAACCAGAACAGGAGCGTTTGCTCGGTAAGCTTCTGGCCCGCCAGGGCGCACTCTGGAACCATCTGGGACTCTACCAACAGGCGGCTACGGCTTTGGAACGCAGCCAGGAGATTTTTGAGCGCCTGGAAATGCCAGATGAACGAATCTTTAGCCTCGTCAACCTGGCAAATGCCATCCGCCACCTGGGGCAAAATGACGAGGCTCTGCAACTGGCCGAACGAAGCCTGACCCTATCCAGACAGATTGGGGACCACAGAGGCGCAGCGCAATCACTCCAAATACTGGGCATGCTCCACCACCGGACTGGTGATTTGGACCGAGCCAAAGCATTGCTCGAAGAAAGTCTGACGCTTAGCCGGAGCCTTGGCGATCAGCGGCTCATTATGCCAAAGCTCAATGTCTTGGGCGACGTAGCCTGCCACCGAGGTGAATATCCGAAAGCGCAACGCATCTTCGAGGAATGCCTGGCGTTGAGCCGTGACCTAGGCGACCAATTCAACGTTGCGATCCATCTCAACAACCTGGGCACGATCTTCCACCATTTGGAAGACTATCCGAAAGCCGAATCGTTTTACCAGCAGAGTCTGGACATCTGCCGCCAGATTGGCGACCAGAACGGCGAGGCTGTCGCGTTAAGCAATCTGGGGGAGATCGCTTACACGCTGGGCGATTACCAGAAAGCGGTCCAGTTCTACCAGGACGGCCTCTCCATCGGCTACGCCATCCAGGAACCGTGGACGATCATGGTCTGCCTGAACAATCTGGGGGAAATTGCCTGCGCTCACAACGACTGTGTAGAAGCACAAACCCACCTGACCGAAGCCCTGCAAATCGCCCGAGAGACCCAAACACTGACGATGGCGACCAAGATCCTGGTGAACCTGGCCACCCTCTTAATACAGCAGGGACAACGCGAGCGGGCAGCAGTGCTGCTTGACCTGATGCGTCACCATCCGGCCAGCGAGCGCGATACGCAGAAGAGAGCCACGCGCCTGTTGGATGAATTTAACCTTACCGCGCCGCCGAGCACACCCGACGGACTCGATGCGGTGATCAAGGAGATTCTGACATTATGTTAAGCGCAGAACACCAACGCCTGGCCGATTCCGAGGCGCGCCGCGCCGATTGGAAACATTGGGGACCCTATCTCGCCGAACGGGCCTGGGGCACAGTGCGCGAGGATTACAGTCCCGACGGCGAAGCCTGGGACTACTTTCCCCACGACCATGCCCGCAGCCGCGCCTACCGCTGGAACGAGGATGGCCTTGGCGGCATCAGCAACCGCCATCAAAACCTGTGCCTGGCCGTGGCGCTCTGGAACGAACAGGATGCCATCCTGAAAGAACGCCTCTTCGGCCTCTCCGGCAACGAGGGCAACCACGCCGAAGACGCCAAGGAGTACTACTACTACCTCGACAGCACACCCACCCATTCCTATATGAAGATGCTCTACCGCTACCCGCAGGCTACCTTTCCCTACGCGAAGTTGGTAGAGGAAAACCGGCGGCGCGACCGCGAAGCGCCCGAATTCGAACTGCTGGACGCACTGCACGACATCTTCGAGGCCGGGCGTTACTTCGATGTCACTATCGAGTATGCCAAGGCTGATCAGGAAGACCTCCTCTGCCGTATCACGGCGCGCAATCAAGGTCCAGATCCCGCGCCGATCCACATCCTGCCGCACCTTTGGTACCGTAACGTCTGGTCGTGGGGGTACGAGGACCGCGAGCGTCCCGAACTGCGCGCCATCGGGCTGGACGCAGTGCACACGGAGGCACATCACCTGGGAGAACGCTGGTGGTACGTCGAGACTGACGGCGACGTCACAAACGACGGCAACGATGATATTCCGCTGCTCTTCACCGAGAACGAGACGAACACCGCTCGTCTTTTTGGGCATCCCAACGCCAGCCCTTATGTGAAGGACGGCATCCACGCGGCGGTGGTCGAAGGGCAAACCGATGCGGTCAACCCAGACCAGGTCGGCTCGAAAGTGGCAGCGCACATCCACGCGAGGGTCGCGCCCGGCAATACGCTCACCGTGCGCGTGCGCTTCTCCACCGAATCCCACAGCGCGCCTTTCGCTGATTTCGACGCCGTCTTTACGCAGCGCATAGCCGAAGCCGACGAATTCTACGCCGCCGTCCAGCGCCCCGACCTCTCCGACGAGGAACGCATGATCCAGCGGCAGGCGTTGGCGGGCATCCTGTGGACCAAACAGTTCTACCACTACAGCGTCGAACTCTGGCTCGAGGGTGACCCCGCGCAGCCACCCCCGCCGGAGGAGCGCAAGCAGGGCCGCAACGCTGACTGGAAACACATCTACAACAACGACGTCCTCTCCATGCCCGACAAGTGGGAATATCCCTGGTACGCCGCGTGGGATACCGCTTTCCATACCTTGCCCATCGCTATGGTCGATCCCGAATGGGCCAAGCGCCAGCTCATCATCCTGCTGCGCGAGTGGTATATGCATCCCAACGGGCAGCTCCCGGCCTACGAGTGGAAGCTGGACGATGTCAACCCGCCGGTTCACGCCTGGGCTGCCTGGCAGGTCTACCTCTTGACGGGACGCAACGATACCGCCTTCCTGGAGAAAATCTTCCACAAGCTGCTGCTCAACTTCACCTGGTGGGTGAATCGCAAAGACATAGACGGGCACAATGTCTTTCAAGGCGGCTTCCTGGGGTTGGACAACATCGGCGTCTTCGACCGCAGCGCGCCCCTCCCCACCGGCGGGCACATCGAACAGGCCGATGGCACCGGCTGGATGGCGTTCTACAGCCTCAACATGATGCGCATCGCGCTAGAGTTGGCGCACAGCAATCCTGCTTATGAGGATGTGGCAACCAAGTTCTTCGAGCACTTTGTCTACATCGCGGACGCCTTCTACAACATGGGCGATCGTGGGGTGACGCTCTGGAATGATGAGGATGCGTTCTTCTACGACGTGCTGCACACACCGGACGGGCGCTTCACGCCGTTGCGCGTGCGCTCTTTTGTGGGGCTGATCCCACTGGTCGCCGTCGAAACGCTCTCGACGGAAGAGCTGGAGCGCCTGCCAAACTTCCGGCGGCGCATGGCCTGGCTCCTGAAATACCGCCCGCACGTGACCGCCCACATCGCGCCGCTCACCGAACCAGGCGAGCACGGCGACTACCAACTCGCCATCGTCGATCGTAAGCGACTGAGCCATGTGCTCCAGCGGATGTTTGATCCGGACGAGTTCCTCTCAGACTACGGCCTGCGATCACTCTCGCGCCATCACGCCGCGCAGCCCTTCACCTGCGAAGTGAATGACGAAATGCACATCGTAAGCTATGAACCGGGCGAGTCGCGCACACACCTGTTCGGCGGCAACTCGAACTGGCGCGGGCCGATCTGGTTCCCCATCAACTACCTGATGATCGAGGCGCTACGGAAATACCACCACATCTACGGCAATACATTCACGGTGGAAGTTCCGCTCGGATCGGGGCATCACCTGACGCTGGCGCAGGCCGCCGACGAAATAGCGCTGCGCCTGGAACGCCTTTTCCTGCGCGATCCAGATCAGGATGGCAAACGCGCCGCCTTCGGGGGCGACGCGCTCTTCCAGACCGATCCACGCTGGCGCGACTACATCCTGTTCTACGAATACTTCCACGGTGATAACGGCGCAGGACTCGGCGCCAGCCACCAAACCGGCTGGACGGCCCTCATCGCCAACCTGCTGCAACGTCCGCGCGGCGCGGGGTGTCCTTACTGCAAAACATAATAATAAGACCCCAAGGGTTTTTGAAACCCTTGGGGTCTTACACACACTCCGCAATCTTACGCCGCGAGCACCTTCACGTCATAGACGTCCAGTTCGGTTACTCCGCTTAGTGCATCCCCGGTGAGCAAATCGGTGTAGATCGCCGTCCCCAGGTCTATAACAACAGGTTCCGCGTTAAAATTCATCAGGAAAACGTACTTCGTCTCGCCATCCGTCCGTAGTTGCGCGCTGACGCCGTGCGGTAATTCTGCGTCGAGCGAATGTAGCAACCCGAGATTTGCGTCCAGCGCCCCGTAGAAATCGGCGAGGAAGTGGGCGTCGGGGTTGGATGCAAGGTAGTAGGCCATCCCGTCGCCAAAAGCGTTGGCGGTCAGCGCGGGTCGCCCGGCGTAGAAATCGTCGCGGTAGGTCGCCAGGACCTCCGCGCCTTCGGGATGCACGAGTGCGCAGTAATCGCGTAATTCGTATTCCCCGCCGAGGCCAAGTGGATTGCCGGTATCGAAGACCATGGCATTGCGGTCGTTCTCGTACAGCGCGTCGATCTCCTCATCCCAAATCCCCAGCACCTCACGCAGCTTGCTGCCGGGCCAGCCGCCCAGGATGACCAGGTCATTCTCGTCCACGATGCCCGTCCAGTAGGTGGCGACGAACGTCCCACCCGCCGCGACGAAGTCCACAATACGCTCATCCACACCGGGACGCAGCATATAGAGCATCGGCGCGATGACGAGCTTGTAACGGCTCAAGTCTTGTTCCATATCGATGATGTCCACGGGGATGCCACGCGCCCAGAACGCGTGGTAGTGGCGCTTGCAGGCATCCAGGTAACCCTTATCGCCGCGGCGCGGACCTTGCGCGTCGTTCATCGCCCACAGGTTCTCCCAATCGTAGATGATGGCCACATCCGGGCGCACCGTTGTCCCCACCACATCGCACAGCTTCTCCAGCTTCACGCCGAGGTCGGCGACGTCGCGGAAGACACGGGTG
>JBJYXQ010000137.1:0-3700 GCA_046260035.1 Anaerolineae bacterium | reverse complement strand
TCATCGGGTATCGTTACTATGAAGCCAAGCAAATCCCTGTTCAATTCCCCTTTGGTTACGGCGGCAGCTACACGACCTTCGCCTACAGCAACCCCACCGTCTCCGCCTCCTCCTTCAAAGATACCGACGGCGTGACCGTGACGGTCGATGTGACCAACACCGGGGCTGTCGCCGGCAAAGAAGTGGTGCAGGTCTATGTCCACGACCACAAATCATCGCTGGTTCGTCCGCACAAGGAACTGAAAGGCTTCGCCAAGGTCGAACTCCAGCCGGGAGAAACGCAGACCGTGACCATCCCGCTCGATTTCCGCGCCTTTGCCTTCTATCACCCCGGCTACGGGCAGTGGATTGCGGAGGATGGCGAGTTCGACATCTTGATCGGCGCATCTTCCGCAGACATTCGTTATACAAAAACCGTCGTGCTGCAGTCCACTCAGAAACTACCATCGTTGCTCAATCCAGAATCCACCATCCACGATTGGCTGGAAGACCCGCACGGCAAGGTCGTCTTTGAACCTATGTTCCAGCAAATGATGGCAGGATTTGGTCAGGCCCTGGGCGGGGAATCCGATGCGGATGAGATGATCGGCCTCGATGTGACGAGTATGTTGATGGATATGACCTTGATGAGCATCCTCCACTTCCAGGATGCTGTCCTGCCCGCCACACCAGAGGAAATCATTGACGGTCTGCTTCAGCAAGTCCAGCAGCTTAAATGAGCCAGTGTCTTTACCACTCAATGTAATGGGTAAAAGCACTTTGAATTAGCTGGATTGTAAATTCTAGCGCAAAGACGCAGAGTCGCCAGGGGAATTTTAGAAACTCTGCGTCTTTGCGGCTCTGCGAGAGATATTCACTCGTCCGTGACTGCCTGTCATTCAGGAGAAAACCATGCGCACACTTATCAAAAACACAACCGTAGTAACCTTAGACGCTGACGACCGCATTTTGCCAGACGTCGACCTTGCGTTGGAGGACCGGTGCATCCTCACAGTGGGTCAGACGCCGCCGGGCTTTGCCCCCGATGAGGTGATCGACGGGCGCGAGTTGGTCGTAGTGCCAGCCTTCTTCAACGCGCACTGCCACGCGGCGATGACGTTGGAGCGCGGCTGGGCCGAGGATTTGCCGTTCGAACGCTGGCTCAACGAGAAGATTTGGGTGGCGGAATCGGCCCTCGAACCTAATGACATCACCTGGGGAGCTAGCCTCGCTGCTGCCGAGATGATCCGCTGCGGCGTGGTGGGCTTCGCCGATCACTATTTCTGGATGGACAAAGTCGCCGAGGTGGTGGCGGAGAGCGGGATGAAGGCGCTGCTCGCGTGGTGCCACTTCGGCATCGGCGATGACAAGGAAGTGGGCAATGTCTCGTTCGAGGAAACCGTCGCCTTCGTCGAAGCCTGGAACGGCGCGGCTGGCGGGCGCATCCGCACCACGATGGGACCGCACTCGCCGTATATGGTGCCCACCGCCGTGCTGAAGCGCTTCGTCGCGGAGGCGCAGCGCGTGGGCGTGGGCGCGCACTTCCACCTGAGCGAATCCGATGAACAGGTACGCAATTCCCTCGAGCGCCACGGCCTCACGCCGCCGGCCTACGTCGCCGAACTGGGGCTGCTCGATCTGCCGCGCCCCACCCTGGTCGCACATTGCAACGCCGCCACACCAGAGGATCAGGCGCTACTTGCCGCGATAGGAACCTACGTTGCCCACACCCCCAAGACCTACCAGAAACTTGGTATGGCGATGCCGCCACTGCCGGAGATGCTGGCGCGTGGAATGCGCGTGGGCCTCGCCACCGATGGTCCCGCCTCCAACAGCGACTTCAATATGTTGGAGATCATGCGCCTCGTCGGCCTGTACTGGAAGGGCGCGCTGCACGATCCCGAAGTTTTCCCGCGTACACAGTTACTTCGTATAACAGCGCAAACTTCGGCGGCAGCGTTGGGATTCCCGGAAAGCGGCGTCCTTGCGCCGGGCCGGCCCGCCGATCTGCTGTTGCTCGACACCACCGCCCCGCACTGGATTCCCCGGCACGATTTGGCGGCAGGTATCGTCTACACGGCGCATCCCGGCGACGTGGCCTACGTCTGGTGCAACGGGAAGTTGCTCTACCGCAAAGGCGAGTTCCTCACGCTGGACATCGAACGCATCCGTTGGGAAGCCGAGCGCCGGGCCTTCCGTATGGTGGGCAAACCGATGAGTTCCCTGCGGTCATATGCGGCCTGAGAAGCGCGTAGCACAACTAAAACCAGGAGAACTTTATGCAGTCACGTGGTGAGCTTGAAAAGATAATCCCATTACAGGATAGCACATTTGACGTCATCATCGCCGGAGGCGGTCCGGCAGGACTGGGAGCCGCGCTGGGTGCAGCATTAAACGGCGCGCGGACGCTGCTGCTGGAAGCACGCAGCTTCTTCGGCGGCGTGGCATCAATCGCGATGTGGATGCCGATGAACCGCCTGCTGCTCAACGGCGGGCTGCGCGGAGACGCGCATGATCTCCTCGTAGAGAAAATCAGGGAGCGCGGCGTCGTCGCGTCTATCCCTGGCAAAGAAGACTTCATCAACGGCGACGGTCTCAACGTCCACCCGGAATACCTGCGGCTGGCGTGCTTTGAAGCGCTGGAAGAAGTTGGCTGCCATTACCGGCTCTACAGCCCAGTGACGGACGTAGTGATGGATGGCAATGCCGTGACCGGCGTCGTGTGCACGCACAAAGGTCGCCAGCACACGTTCAGTGCAAAGGTTATCGTGGATGCTACCGGTGACGGCGACGTGGCTTACTTTGCTGGAGCGGAGATGGTCGAGGGCCGCGAGGAGGACGGGCGACACATGCCCGTATCGTTGGTCTTCGCGCTGGCGAACGTGGACACGGCACGCTTCTTCGCTTTCCTGGAAGAAGAACATGAACACTACAAAACCATCCTCGACGAAGCCGCTACTGACGGCTACGCCATGGCCGCATGGTACGCTTTCGACCGCACGACGATCCCCGGTGTGGTCAACGTCAACAACGGCGCGTGGCGCGACCTGGGCAACATCGATGCGACACAGCCTGGCGAGATGACCGTCGCCGAGCGCGCGGGTATCCAAGTGGCGGTGGATTTCGTGCGCTTGGCACGCGAAAAGCAAATTCCCGGCCTGGAAGATTGCCACCTTGCGCGGGCCGGCGCGACTGCCGGCGTGCGCGATACACGGCGTCTCGTCGGCGAGTACGTGCTCACCGTGGAAGATGCCCGCACCGGTCCAGCCTTCGATGACGTGGTCGCCCGCAAATATGGAGCGATTGACGCGAATCAACTCTTCATCGGCGAGATGCACTCCGGGTTCGGATATCCGTATCGCAGCCTGCTACCTACTAACGTAGAAAACCTGCTCGTTGCCGGGCGATGCGGTTCCGCGACGTTCCTGGGGCACGCGGCAGGCAAGAGTATGGGCAACATGATGGCGGTCGGGCAAGCAGCGGGCGTCGCAGCAGCGCTGTGTAGCGCGCAAGGCGTCACGCCCCGGCAATTAAACGTCACAAAGTTACAAGCGACGCTGCGAGATATGGGCGTCACACTTTAGTACGCTTTCATCACGGAGGGAAAAATGGAAGATCAGGCACGGTTTGTGAAATTATCAGACATTGAACCCAAAGATTTGATCCCAAATGCCGTAGCGCGTTTCATCCACACGGACCACATGACACTCGCGTACTGGGA
>JBJYXQ010000136.1:1437-15485 GCA_046260035.1 Anaerolineae bacterium | reverse complement strand
CACGCGGGAAGGGGGCTAGGGGGATGGGACATATCTCGCCAAAACCACAGATTGAGAAGATCAGAGGTCAAATGTGATAGCCCTGTCTTGAAATCGGCCAAACGCCAGGTATAATACTGGATACGTAGTAACGAGACCGGAAAGAGCCTTCCAGGGAACAAAGGAGTGGATGATGCAGAAGGAGAATCTAATCCGTGTGTTGATTGTAGATGACCACGCTGTTGTTCGCAGCGGATTGAGCGCATTTCTCCTCGTCTACGATGACCTGGAAATGGTCGGCGATGCCGCGAATGGGGCTGAAGCCATCCGTATGTGCGAAAAGTTTCAGCCCGATGTGATCTTAATGGATCTTGTTATGCCCGGTATGGACGGCGCTGCCGCGACGCGTGCCATCCGTGCACAGCATCCAGACGTCCAGGTTATTGCGCTGACCAGTTTCAAAGAAGAAGAACTGGTGCAGGACGCACTACAAGCTGGCGCGATCGGCTATCTGTTGAAGAACATCTCCGCTGACGAGCTGGCCGGTGCGATTCGTGCAGCGCATAGCGGTCGGCCTACGTTGGCACCAGAAGCCGCGGAGGCACTCATTCAAGCTGCTATGCATAAGCCAACCGTCGGCTATGATCTGACAGACCGTGAGAGAGAAATCCTGAAGTTGATGGCTGAGGGGTTGAGCAACCCAGAAATTGCCAAGAAACTGTTCGTCAGCCGGTCTACCATAAAATTCCACGTCAGCAACATTCTGTCAAAACTGGGAGCGGAGAGCCGTACCGAAGCCGTGGCGATTGCCATTCACAACAATTTGTTGGACTAGATATACTTACATAGCCTTACTCTGCTCCCACGGTGTACACCGTGGGAGTTTTTTTATCCTGGTCATCTGACCAGGGTAAAAACCGATCAAACAGCTATTCCCATTCTGACCAGGTGTCGGGCGTATGTGCCCGGGAGGGGCGGTATACTTGCAATAAGATTCTATCCCGAAATTACGCCTACGAGTGTCTGAGGGATGTCAACGGTGAATTCTCGGACAGATTTTAAAGTAGTTGAGGCCACAGTGGAAGAAAATGCGAATCTTAATAGCAGATGATGAACCCCGCGTGCGCTCGGCGCTGCGGCTGTTGTTACGCCAGGAGTCCGATACTTCAGAAATCTACGAGGCTGGCGATGGCGAAACTATGATGCGCTGCGCCGCCAAAAGGCATCTTGATCTGGTCATCCTGGATTGGAATCTGCCGAAGACAGGAGGCTATACTGCCCTCAAGGCTCTCCGTGCCGCGCAACCCGACGTTGCCATTATCGTGCTCAACAGCCGCTCTGAGACGCGACACGCAGCGCTGGCAACCGGCGCCGATGCGTTTGTGAGCAAGGCAGATCCGCCGGAACGCTTGTTGGCGACAATCGCGATGCTGGACAAACGCACTTCTGACTTGGTTGAGAGACATTCATAGAGGGAGAAGGCTGGTGTGCTACGGAGGTAAATTCATTTCCGTTACAGGAGCATGATCCGCAGCGAACCTGACCATCTGACCAGGGAAAAAACTCGCCACATGACAGTCGAAAACCCCGCCATACGCCTAGCGCACAATCGTGAAACACCATTTATAGTATTAGTTAGATCCAAGAAGTTCATCCACTTCTTCAGACAGCCGTCGCCAGAGTTCTGACGACGGCCTTTTTTTATCCCCGAAGGTCAGTAAAACAGAATCCAGTTTTGTGGTAGACTGAAGGTATAAACCCTCGATGGTATTTTTCGAGTCATTGTTCTGTGACGAGGGTGATACCGGTAAGGTGAACCTATGAAGAGATTACGTCTTTTTGGCACCGAAGGTGTGCTTTCTCGTACTCAGATCATCCTGGTGATGATGATCGTCCTGTTGGTTGTTGCTTTCGGTAGCGTTATTGTGATTGCTTACATCAACCTTAACACCTCCAGTGCCTTTCAAGCTGGCTACCGTATTGCCAACCTGGGAAATATACAGCGCGGAATCATCCAGCTTCATATGGAAACCAATCTTATCCTGAGCGATGATTTCCCGGATTTCGAACTCGTCGAATCGCTGCGTCGTGAACTCAATACCGAGATGGAGACGGCTTTAGCCAGTGCGAGTAACGACGCATCCGTTACTAAAGCTCTCGAGGATATAGATTATCTGCTCGACCAGTACGACTACTACACCAGTCAACTCAGTGTGGATCCCGCCGTGGTACATTCCCGCAGTTCTACCTACCGGATTGACGTTCTCCTGGAGGCGCTTGAGAGGCAGATGCAAAAGCTTTACCAGGATGAAGAAACTCATTTCTATGACAACATTGGTGGCGCGATCAAGCAGCAGCGCACATCCCAGACATTGACTATCGGCATCGGCGCTCTGCTGATGGTTTTCGGTGTGTTCTTTGTCATGTCCATCGGGCGCAGCGTTAGTAGCGAGTTTGAGCGTGCCTACAACTTGTTGAAGCAGGAGGTTAACGAACGTCGTCGAGCCGAAGAGGGTTTGCAGCGGCAGAACGCATACCTGGCAGCCCTGCACGATACCTCGCTTGCCCTGATGAACCGCCTGGAGATCGACGATCTGCTGGAAACCATCGTTGCGCGTGCGGCGCAACTGTTGGATACAGAGAATGGCTACGTGTATTTGTTTGATCCCGTCACCCAGGTGATGGAGCGCAAGGTGGGGGTAGGGCTTTTCAGCCGATCAAAGGATTTCCGCATGCGCCGCGGGGAAGGTGTGGTAGGCACAGTGTGGGAGTCGGAAGCCTCGCTCGTCATCAACGATTATTCAAAATGGCCGAATCGTGTACCGTTACCGGGTATTCTTGATGACATCATTCGCGCAGTGGTCGGTGTTCCTCTGAAATCCGGACGCGATGTTGTCGGTGTGATCGGTGTCGCGCATACCATTCGCTCTGACCAGACTTTTGGGGAGAACGAGGTCGAATTGTTGCAAGGATTCGCACAACTCGCCTCGATCGCATTGGACAACGCCAATCTTTTTGCCCAGGCGGAGCAACGCACGCGCCAGATTGAAGCGCTCTATCAAGGGGACCAGGAGCTGTATCGCCATCTGGAGCTCAAGGACGTGCTACAAACTTTGGTCAACGTCGCTGTGGATATTTTGAAGGTGGACAAGAGTGTGCTGCTGGTCTGGAACGAGGCGAAGACGCACCTCGTTCCGTGCGCGGCGCGTGGATTTGAACAACAGACGTTAGCGCGCATGGTCTTCAAGGTAGGAGAGGGTCTGGTCGGATATGCCGCGGAGCACGCCACGCCGGTCACCGTTAAAGACACATTTGGTGATAAGCGCGTCGATGTGAATATTACCTTTCCCGAACACATCCGCTCATTCATCCATGTCCCCATCATCGTTGAAGGGCAGGTTTTTGGGATTTTTAACGTCAACTATCGCGAGCCATACGCTTTTAATGAAGATGATGTGCGCCTAGTCTTGGCGATCGCACAGCGAGCCGCCTCGGCTATCGAGAATGCCCGGCTTTACCAGCAAGCACAGCAGGCGGCGACTCTCGAAGAGCGCCAACGCCTCGCCCGCGAACTGCATGACGCCGTAACCCAAACGTTGTTCTCTGCCAGCATCATCGCGGACGTCCTCACGCGCCTGTGGCAGATTAATCCTGAAGAAGCGCAGCGCCGCACCCAGGAACTCCGCGAACTTACCCGTGGCGCGATGGCCGAAATGCGCACCTTACTGTTGGAGTTGCGCCCTATCGCGTTGACGGAAGCCTCTATCGACGACTTGATCCAGCAGTTGGCCGAAGCGACCACCGGCCGGGCGCGTGTCCCCGTGAATATGTCCGCGGTTGTCGAATGCGATCTGCCGCTTGATGTGAAAATTGCTTTCTACCGGATCGCCCAGGAAGCTCTCAACAATACTTCAAAACACGCCAATGCCAATCAGGTAGAAGTACGGTTACACTGCGAACCCCGTGGCGCCGAATTGTCCGTTCACGATGATGGCGTTGGTTTTGATATGAACCGCGTGTTGCCGGACAACCTAGGTCTGAGTATTATGCGCGAGCGGGCTGAAGCCATCGGCGCGCATCTCACCATCGACAGCCAGCCGCAACTTGGCACAGAGATCGTTGTTACGTGGCAGCCGCATCTCTTAGCAGAAACTCTCGCAGAATAGCCTGACGTACTATCACCCGACCGGACAATCTGCCTCTTGGTTGTCCGGTTTTGCGCGCCTACGCGTGTCATCCACAAAGTTTGCATCAACCTGAGGTATATTGCCCCTCACCATTACCCTGGTCACCTGACCAGGGTAAAGACCACCCCATTGGCTTGTTCCTGTCTAGCCACATGCCTGTCGTCCTGTAAGGCCCTTTGAAGTACGCTAGAAGTATCCAATACGTGCGTTCCGCTTTGGATAGAAGGAGACTGATGTATTTGTCAGACGAGCCATTACATATTTCAATCGACGTTGTGGATACGTTGTTTGCTCATACACTGCGCGATTCCGTTGCGCAAGCTAAACCACCCAGCGATGCATGGAAACACATCGAGCAGGCAGTGCAACGCTTTCCAGCGCATGGGGACTTTGCTACACAGCGTTTGCCCCAAGCGTCTTATATACCACTTACTGATCTACAGCCACGTTTTTAACCCCTGAAGGAGGTGATACCTATCGCAGAAACAGGCAGAGATCGTACATATCCCCAAGTTTATAACTAAACAAAACCTAGTAGGAGGAGAAAGATGTCATCGCACAAGAAATACTTTGTATTGGCGGCCGTGTTGGTTGTGTTAGGCGTAATAGCTGCAGCCTGTGCAACCCCGACCCCTGAGGTTGTTGAGGTTGTCAAGACGGTCGTTGTCACCGAAGAGGTCATGGTTGAAGGAACCCCGACGGTTAAAGAGGTTGTCAAGGAAGTCGTCATTACGGCTACCCCGGCGCCCGAGGAAGCGACTCCCGACCCGAACGCCCCCAGAGAGGGTGGCAAAGGGGATGTTTACCGCATGGCAGTGCTTTCGGATATGACCACATTGAACGTCTGGTCGTCTATTGGTCCCATTAACTCCAGTTTCTGGAACTATGCGGTTTCGGCCACTTACTATCCTGCAGCGTATTCGACGGCCACCTATCACCGCTGGGACTACGTTCCTGCCATCGCCTCCGATATGCCCACTCCCTTGGAGGAAGAAGGCGATTTCTGGGTCAGCACTGTGCCATTCCGTGACGATGCGCTTTGGAGCGATGGCACACCGGTTACGGCCCATGACTGGGCTTGGACGGCCGAGATTGCCTTGAAATTTAACCTCCAGGGGAACTGGTCGGACTACAACCCAGATTTCCTGGATCACATCGAAGCGGTTGATGATTACACGGCCAAGCTTTATTACCACACCAAGCCCGGTCTATCCGCGCACCAGTACGGTGTGCTGGGCAAGGCCATGGTAAGTAAGGCATTCTGGGAGCCTCTGGTGGCCCCCTTGGTGGAGCGTTTTGAGACAGAAACTGAAGGCCTAGAGGTTGGTAGTGACGATTACGTAGCGGTTCAGGCGGCGGTTGTCCAGGAGTTGGAGACGATAGATCCCACCGGTGAGCCGACTGCTGGTGCCTGGGTCTTCTCCCAGTGGGAGCAAGGCGCATTTGTGGAGAACGTGCGTGATGAGAACTACTTCGACTATATGCGTGAGGTCACCGAATATGAGGGCGGCGGCTACAAGGAAGTGGTAAATGGAGAGGAATGGAGCAGTGGCGATACTGGCGCCGAAGTCCAGACAGAGTACACCGAGGGACCGTGGTTCGACAAGGTGCTATTCTCCATCTACAGCTCTGACGCTGCTGTTCTGGCTCTGGACGCCGGCGAGGTGGACTACATCCTGACCCCCAACGGCCTGAGCCGTGGGCAAGCGGAACAACTGTCCGCAAATCCCAACATCGCTACCGCGCAGAATCCGGCCAACGGTTTCCGCTACCTTACCTTTAACTTTGCCGTGCCGGTGCTGCATGATAAAGTCCTGCGCCAAGCGGTTGCCTGTATGATCGACAAGCAGTTCCTGACCCAGAATGTGTTGCAAGGTGCGGCGATTCCCGTGAATACTATTGTGCCGGAGTCCAACGCCTACTGGTACAATCCAGACGTGCCCCTATTCTGCGATGGGATGAGCTCGCAAGAGCGTATGGAGGAAGCGGTACGGATGCTCAAGGAAGCTGGTTACACCTGGGATACCGAGCCTTACTGGCGCGAGGACCGCGGTGGCTCCGCGGAATGGGGTGTGGGCTTGAAGACCCCCGACGGCGCGTACGTGCCTGAGCTGCGTTTGCTGGCCCCTAGCGCCGGTTACGACCCCTTGCGCGCGACGACCGGTGTCTACGTTGAACAGTGGATGAACCAGTTAGGCATCCCTGTCGAGGCTGAGCTGACCAACTTCAATCGCATTCTGGAAGTGCAGTCGGATCCAGAGGCATGGGATATGTACATCTTGGGCTGGGGCTTGAGCTCGTTCCCCGACTATCCGTGTTGGTTCCTACAGCCCGGGTCAGGTTGGAACTATGGGGCTTACGACAGCGAGGAGTTTGATGCCGTGTGCAACGATCTCTTTGCCGAGACTGACCGTGAGAAGGCCCGGGAGCTCGTCTTCCAAACACAGGATATCCTTGCCGAGGATTTGCCCTACATTTACCTCTTCACTACCCCGATGTGGGATGCATGGGATACGACGCGCGTTATGTTCCCCTTCACTGACGTGCCTGATGGCATTGGTTCAGGTGCTTACGGTCTACAAGAGTACGTGATGTCGGTACAAGAGTAGCTTACACTCACTGCTGACCTGAGCATGAAAAACTAAAGCTTTACTGCTGCTTAATAAGCGTAGAAAGTTTAGCAAGATACATTCGGGTCAGTAGATGGAACACATTACCAATGGAGGGGAGTGGATCCACTCCCCTCCATTGTGTAAAGCAAAAAGATCTTATGTTTGGAATCTATCTGAAAATTGTTTAGCCGATTGAAGCACTTAAAATACTCCCTATCCCGGACTTTTGGGCACAATTACTACGCATATCTAATTTCAAGGAAGGCAGGTACAGACTTATGGGGAAATATATCCTGAGACGCTTGGCACAGATTGTTTTTACCTTGTTTGTCTTTCAATCGCTGCTATTTGTGATTTTAACAGCGATGCCAGGCGACGTGACCAACCGGATGTTCAACAACCCCAACATCCCTCCAGAAGCTATCGAGGAGACACGTCGCGCGCTGGGCCTGGATGATCCGGTTCTGGTGCAGTATGCGCGGTGGTGGCGCAGCTTCATCACGGGCGATATGGGCGTGTCGCTCTCTGAGTATCCCACGCCGGTGATATCCATCATCAAACAGCGCATCCCACGAACGCTGATCCTTTTTTTGAGCGCAACGGTGGTGCAGTTTTTGCTTGGCTTTGCCCTGGGACGTATTCTGGCTTGGCAGCGCGGCGGCTTGTTTGAGTATGGTTCAACCCTCATCGGCGTATTTTTGTACACAGTTTTTACGCCCTGGTTTGGCCTGATGATGATTTTTATTTTTGGCGCGCGCCTGCGTTGGTTGCCGTTGGGGAAGTTTATGACGGTAACATTATGGAGTTCGGCTGAAATTCCAGGTTTGTCGGGCAACGAGTCCAAGGGCAACTTTGTGTTTAACCGTATGCTGCTCACCGCGACGCTCATTGTGGTCCTGTGGCTGGTGCTCCTTGCGGTGACGCGCAAACTGAGCACTGTCCAGCGCCGCCGGACAGTGACGGGCGGGACGCTTGCCATTCTCGGTGGCGCGATAGGGATTTGGGCCTTGTCTAGCATAGGCGTCCTGGCCTGGGATATCTTCAAACACATGATCCTGCCAGTGACGACGGTGGCGCTGGTCGGTTTTGGACGCACGATGCTCACAACACGCCAGACCATGTTGGAGACGTTGCGTGAGGACTATATCCAGACTGCACGGGCAAAAGGTTTACCAGAAAAGGTGGTGCGCAATAAACACGCGGCGCGCAATGCGATGCTGCCGGTTTTCACGGGTCTTATCATTGGACTACCCTTTACACTCAGCGGCGGTATCGTCACCGAGACGATTTTCTCCTGGCCGGGGATGGGGCTTACGTTGCTGTCAGCGACGAACTCCGAGGATGTGCCTCTTGTGATGGGCGTGTGGAGCTTTATTGGCGTGGTGGCCTTGTTCTCGCATCTGATCGCGGATATTGGCTATGCGTTCCTGGACCCCCGCATTCGATATGCATAGGAATGGGTACTAAATAACTTTTCCAATTCAAACTGAAAGCGGGTATAGAAAGCCTCACAAATGGGCAAGTTGTTTACTTTCAGTTCATAACGGCTACGACTTACGAATTGTTTTCTGGAGGAATAGATGACTGCAATAGACTATACGGCAACCACAAAACAACGAATGCCTTTATGGCAGGTTCGCGTGCGGCTGGCGTGGAAGGCGTTCAAGGGAGGCTGGACTCTATTTAGAGAAAATCCTGTCGGATTGGTGGGCATTGGGCTGATTGTGTTTTTTGGCTTGATGGCGATTATGCACCCGATTCTGATGGCGACGGTTTGGGGAAAGGCAATCTATGATCCCATTATAGGTTATGACCGGGATATCATTGTTCATCCCTCGCCGCCAACGTGGATTCCAAATGCCAGTACAGAGATCGTTTCCCTCGGGCCGATTTCGCCGTTCCGTCATATTCTGGGAACCGATCCATTGGGACGCGATGTGTTAAGCCAGTTGATGTACAGCACGCAGTCTGAGTTTGCCCTGGGCATTATGGCATCCCTGGTGACGGTGCTGATTGCGACGACCGTAGGAGCGGTTTCGGCCTACTACGGCGGTGTAGTGGATATGGTTTTCATGCGCATCGCCGATGTGATTTTGATGCTGCCCTTTATTCCCATTTTGATCGTTTTGAGCGCGATGTTTGATTTTCAGATGATCCACCTGGCGGTCGTTTATGGCATCTTGGCTGGTTTTGGGGGCAATACGATTGTGATCAAATCCCAGGCTCTCGCTGTTAAGGTCAAGGCCTACATCGAAGCCGCGCGTGTGGCCGGCGGCAACGATTGGCACATTATTTTCACACATCTTGTCCCCAATCTTTTGCCGTTGTCATTCCTCTTTATGATGGTGACAGTAACCGGCGCGGTTTTTGCGGAGGCCGTGTTGTCGTTCTTCGGTCTGGTCAACATCCGCATGAGTTGGGGCATTATGATTCAGATTACTCAGGCCGCTGGATACTTGCTGGTTTCCTGGAAGTATTGGTATTTGATGTTCCCGGCGGGCATTGCAATCTCATTGCTCTGTTCGGCCTTCTACCTGGTGGGGCGCGCTATGGATGAAGTCATCAACCCCCGCTTGCGCAAACGATGAGAACAAGGAGTTGGGACCTATGAGCTTAATTCTTTCTGTACATGACTTGACGATGCACTATACCACCCGAAAGGGTGATGTCTCTGCTGTCGATGGGGTGAGTTTTGACCTTGAGCGCGGGCAGTCTCTCGGGCTGGTGGGGGAATCCGGGTGTGGCAAAACGTCAATCGCGTTTTCCTTGATGCGTCTGTTGCCGGAAAATGGCATCATCAAAGATGGATACATTATGATTGATGGCCAGGATATCGTTGCGATGGATTACAATGATTTGCTCAAGTTCCGCTGGAAGAAAATCGCGATGGTGTTCCAGGCAGCGATGAACGCGCTAAATCCTGTCTACACTGTAGGGGATCAGATTGTGGAGGCACTGGAACTGCACTTCGGGGACATCCCCCCGGAACAGGTGCGCGAGCGAATCGCCGGTCTCTTTGATCTGGTAGGCCTTGACCCGGCCTTAATGGAGCGCTATCCACACGAGTTTAGCGGTGGAATGCGCCAGCGCGCGGTGATTGCGATGGCCCTCTCTTGTGATCCGGACATCATTATCGCCGACGAGCCGACGACGGCGCTGGACGTGATCGTGCAGGACCGGATTCTGAAACGGATACGGGAACTGCAAAAGGAACTCAACATGGCGATGATCTACATCTCTCACGATATTGCCGTCATCGCCGAGGTGAGCGATCGCATCGGTGTGATGTACGCCGGGCGGATGGCAGAATTGGCAAACTCGGTCGACATCTTCGCACACCCCACGCACCCCTACACGTATGCGTTGATGGGGGCGTTTCCCAGCATTAAAGGCAAGAAACGCGAATTGAACACACTGCCGGGCGAGCCGCCGGATTTGCTCAACCCGCCGCAAGGGTGTCGCTTCCACCCGCGCTGCCCTTACGCGACAGAAATCTGTCACGAGAAACAACCCGAGTTCAAGCCGGTCAATGGCGTGACCCACAATGACCTCACCCGCGGGCACTATGTCGCCTGCTGGCATCCTTTAGAGGGAGTAACGCTATGAATGCAGAAGTTATGACGATCGATGAAAGCCTGGTTAGAGTTGAAGGATTGAAGAAATACTTTCCTGTCGGGGGGAGCCTGTTCAAACGCGCCAAGAGCCACATCTACGCCGTGGACGACGTGAACTTCACCATCCAAAAAGGCAAATCCCTGGGGCTCGTCGGCGAATCCGGATGCGGCAAAACGACCACAGGTAAAATGCTGGCGCGATTGTACGATCCGACCGGCGGTCACATCTACCTCAACGATATGGAGCTAGGGCAGGTAGATCTGGCGGAAGTTAAAGGGATGCAACTCAAGACTTTCCGCCGCCGGGTGCAGATGATTTTCCAGGATCCCTACGAATCGCTCAACCCGCGCCGGACGATCTTCGACACGGTCGTGGAGCCTTTGGCCGTACAGGGGATTGGCGATCTGGTGGAGCGCGAGGAGCGCGTCGCCAACCTGCTGGAACTAGTAGGGCTGACACCCGCCGACACGTTTCTGTTCCGCTTTCCGCACGAGTTGTCCGGCGGGCAGCGCCAGCGTGTTGCGATTGCGCGCGCGCTCATCATCGACCCGGCCTTCATCGTCGCTGACGAGCCGACCTCGATGCTTGATGTCTCGATCCGCATCGGCGTGATGCAGTTGATGCAGGAGTTGGCCGACCGTTTCGGCGTGAGCTATCTCTACATCACCCACGACCTGGCGGTGGCACGCTACATGTGCCAGGATATCGCCGTGATGTATCTGGGCAAGATGGTGGAAGTGGCAGAGACGGAAGAATTGCTGGCGCATCCGCTGCACCCCTACACCCAGGCGCTCATCTCCGCTGTCCCCATTCCCGATCCGCGTCTGGAACGTGAGACGATTGACATCAAGGGTGGTGTTGCGCAACCGATTGATCCACCGGCGCGCTGTCGCTTCTACGATCGCTGTCTGTTAGCCGATGACCACTGCCGTGACAATGACCATCCACCACTGGAAGATAAGGGCAACGGGCACATGGTGGCGTGTTACAAAGTATAAAGGAGATGTAATGATGACCGAAGAAAACGTACGTACAGAAGAATTCAAGATCGAAGGTGACAAACTGGTCGCCAAAATCAAGGAACTGATGCGCGAAGGCAACATCCGGCGCATCATCATCAAGAACGAAGAAGGCCGTCCGTTGATCGATATCCCACTCACTTTCGGAGTCATTGGTGTGCTTGTTGCGCCGCAGTTGGCAGCATTGGGCGCGATAGCGGCCCTCATCACGCATGGCACGATTGTTGTGGAAAAGGTAGAAGAACAAACAAATCCTGATCAGGAAAACTGACAGCGGACGCCGCTGTTCTTTTGAAATGTACAGAGGTGTTTTTTTGGCTTCAACGTGTGCCCTGAAGCTGAGAGAACACCTTTTGAAATTTCCAATACCTTGATGTTGAGAAAGCTCTCCTCTGAAGCCTGGAGTTGACCATGCTACATTACCTTTCAAAACGCGCCCTTTCCAGCCTGACAGCGCTTTTTCTCTTTGTGTCGCTGATGTTTTTCGTGACGGAGATTGTAATCCCCGGAGATTTTACGACGCAGTTCGCCGGGGTACTGAATCCTCAACAAAGAGCTGAGCTTCAACACGAACTGGAGTTGGATATCCCGCTCGGACAACGCTATCTAAACTGGCTCCGAGACTTGTTACACGGCGACCTGGGCGTGTCTTTGTATGGGCCAGCCGTAGTGGATCTGCTTAAAGAAGCGCTGCCCTATACTTTGCTGATTTTCTTCCTGGGCACGGTCATTGCCTTTCAACTAGGACAGAAATTGGGACGTCTGACAGCCTGGCCGGTTAAGTCAAACCATCCTGTGCTTGCGGCGATACGCAAATACCTTTCCGGCGGGGTAACTTTGGGCGCGGTGCTTTTTTATACAACCTTCCCGCCCTGGCTTGCATTTTTGGTCGCCCAACTGACAGCCCGACGGCTAAGTTTGAAGCGTAGTTTCCGTGGGCCGGCTATCAACCCTAGTAAGCAAATTTTCACCACAGCGCTATGGCAAGAAGCATCACTGACGCCGCCAATAGTGATGATGCGCATTGTTTTTTCCTTTGTAGCTGTTTGGCTAATCCTAACCTGGGTGAACAGCCTGCTACGCCGTAGGTATCATTGGCAACTGCCAGTGTGGATACAGGTCTTTGTGTTCGCTGGCTTGCTTGTGGGAAGCTGGTATGCATTCGGGTTTGGTCAATGTGCGCTGGAACTCATGACCGTTGCCGCAACCCCTTTGGTGACCTACATCCTGCTCTCTTTTGGGGAAACGCTGCTGATCACACGAACGAGTATGATGGATACATTGCAAGAAGACTTTATCACAACCGCGCGCGCGAAAGGTGCTCCAGAAGTTACCGTGCGTGACCGGCACGCGGCGCGCACGGCACTATTCCCGGTGTTGAGTCGCTTTATGGTGAGCTTTCCCTATATGCTGACCAGTACCGTCATTCTTGAGGACGTGCTAGGTTGGCCGGGTATCAGCAACGCTTTATTTGATTCGCTCTACCAACAGGATATGGCTGTCGTTATGGGGGCTCTGTTGTTCGTGGGAGTCATTTCTGCGGCGGCGCGTTTGGCCCTGGATATCTTGTATGCGGTCCTTGATCCACGTATCCGCTATGACCGTGGGCAGATCAGGAGGGCCGAATGAATTTCAAACTTCTCAAACGGCGTTTTTCAATTGTCTGGCAGCAATTCCGGCGCGACTGGCGAATTTTTACCCGGAACCGTTTCGCGGTATTGGGCGTGATCCTGATCAGTTTTTTCGGGATACTGGCCCTGGTTTATCCTGTTTTACGGGCGACGGTATTTGACTACGACATGTACAATCCCCTCACCGGCTTTGATTTCCGGATAGCCCATCCTTCAAAGCCATCGCTGGAACATCTCCTAGGCACCGATTCGTTGGGCCACGATATTTTGAGCATGTTGCTGGCGGCGACAGCCCCTACTTTCGTTGTGGGAATTGCGGCGGCCTTGACCACGGCCTGCATCAGCACGCTTTTGGGGGTGGTAAGCGCATACTACGCGGGCACTGTGGATGCCATTGTTGTGCAAGTTGCTGACGCGTTTTTACTGTTGCCCGCCCCATTGTTTATGGTCATTATGGGGATGCGTTTACCGGACTTGCGTCCGCTGCACTTGGGCATCATCTATGGGCTGGTTGCCGGTTTAGGCGGAGCAACGATTGTGATGCGGGCGCAAGCTCTGCAAGTTGTGACCCGACCCTTTATCAGCGCCGCTCAGATTGCGGGTGGATCACGTCTTCACATCATCCTTGTCCACGTGTTGCCGCATATGATGCCGCTGGCGGCTCTGCAGATGATGCTGGCTGTGACGGGTGCAGTCGTCGCGGATGGCTTCATCGCTTTCTTTGGTTTTAACAACAGCGACTTAAATTGGGGCATGATGATTTATTCGAGTTTCACGTATTCGAGTGCACTGGGCGTGGATACAGAATGGCATGTCTTGCTCCCGCCGGCACTTGCGCTATCTTTTTTCGCCGCGGCGTTTTATTTCGTCTCCAGAGGTCTACATGAAGTTATCGATCCCCGAGCGAGGGAACAAAGTATTTAAACAGATCATACTACTGCTCCTGATCGCGCTGTTATTCACAGGATGCTCCGAGCGCGTGCGGACGGTACGCGTTCTGCCGGA
>JBJYXQ010000136.1:0-1337 GCA_046260035.1 Anaerolineae bacterium | reverse complement strand
TCGGCGTCGACTTTCAAATTGACGCAGCGGGCAACGTGCATCTTGTCTGGTCACAACAAGAATCGCCGACACAAGTGGCCTTTTACCAGGCACAACTTGCAGCGGATTCACTCCAACTCACGTCTCCTGTCCTGGCGACGACTGTGTTCTTGCCAGCGCGGGCACAGCTCAGCAGCATAGAAGGGCCAATGCTTGCTTTGGATAGCCGGTACGCCTATATCACCTGGGTTCAACGCGATGATCAACCGAGCCGAATCGTCAAGAATCTTCACACCCTCGCTTGGCCACTCGATGGGGCGACGGAATCCTATGAAATGGAATCCATAATTCACAATGCTGACTTTCCGCCATCAACCGCGCGTGCCACTGGTTATTTCGCTTACCAACATCTGGCAACATCCTCCAGCAGCCGGGGCAGTACCCTCAACGTTTATCAACTGCCGACAACGATCCATACCCAGGAAGAGGAAACGGTGTTGGCGATCTCGGTACAATATGCCACGCGCACCCGTGCGGAATACCAACCGACGCTCATTTATATGCAGAACGGCGAGCTCGTTGGGTACCATGCGCTTACCTGGACTGACCACGCCTCGGCCAGTCCAGTTGTCGCGACCGATGCGAATCACAATCTCTACGCAGCCTGGACCGATGCCACGGGAGCAGATTTCCACTATCCCATTTACCTTGCCAGCACAGCACCGGCGCTTCGGGCTTCCTGGCGATTCATGATGTTAGATGACTATGCCACCGTCGCGTGGGACTACATCAACCGCATCGCTTCAGGCATTGTCCTGTTTCCCATCATCATCGTATGGTTTTTCCTTCCGATAGCATGGCTTTTCTTCAAACTCGCTAGAGGCGGCGATGTATTCGGGCTGGCCGGACAGCGACTTTTGCTCTCTACCCTCTGGCTCTATTGGGCCGTGAAATATCTATTGACCTTCCAAATCCTGACCTACGTCCCCGGGCTCCGTTATGTCACTTCAAATGCCAGCATCGTGCTGATTTTCGGCGTGCCGCTGTTGACGCTCGCGTTCGGTGTCATCGTCGGGGGATTGATCACCATCCGTTGGACGAACAAAGGTTTCTCGGTGATGCGCACGTTCCTGGCGGTGGCGGTCGCTGACGCGATTCTGTCTCTCGGCGTCTATGCCGTCGGCTACTTTGAGTGAACATCCATTTTAACATCTCTTTGCGGCGGGATGTGCGTAATTTTAGCCAAGAGATATCTTACTGATCTGGTTGTATTTTGCCAAACTTTTTATGCTTTTAAGACACTGGAATAGCTTTAGTACCTGCCCGAAAATTCAAATTTGCGTAGCAATCGCGCCTAA
>JBJYXQ010000135.1:0-5070 GCA_046260035.1 Anaerolineae bacterium | reverse complement strand
CTGGTTGTTGACCTGGTCCATAAAGATCAGCCACGCCTCGTCGTGCTGCGGGCCTTTGTTCGTCAACCCGTAGCCACCCTGCTGCGCCAGCGACTCTTTGGGGATGTACTCCGAATATTCCAGCCCCTTCGCTTCCATGCCGATGTCGTTCACGAACTGCGGGTCGGCTCCGAAGTGTTCCGCGAAGTAGCGCTTCATCCGCTTCGTACCCTGCCCGAAAATCAGGCCAAAGCCTTCGCCGCGCGCCATCTGGTGCAGGACTTCGAGCGCGGCTTCGGCATTGCCGGGATGCAGGTCGAGACCGCCGGTTTTTTCTAAATCGAGGACACCCGCCTCGTAACACTCCATCACAAACGCCATAGCTGTGCCGAAGGAGATCGTGTCGATGCCGTAAGCGTCGCAGTAGAAGTTGATCTCGAGAACGGCCCAGGGCTCGAAGATGCCACAATTGCTCCCCACGCCAGCGATTGTCTCGTACTCCGGCCCATCGACGATGACACAGTGGCCTTTGTACGGGCCGGTGCGCGCCTTGTAATTATCGACAGCGTGCGCACAGGCCATAGTGCACCCGTACCAGCAGCCATCGGGCAACCCTTGCGTGTAGCGCGCCTCCCACACGTCCCCGTTGATCTTGGGGGTGTCCGGATGCGAACCATAGCGGAAGTTGTAGACGGGCAACAGGTCATAATCGTCCATAATTTGCACCAGGTACGATGTGCCCCGGTTGCGCATGCGGTTTTGCTCGGAGTCGTAAGTCGTGATCTCTTTGCGCATCTCCGTGCCGGTCTGCGTCAACCGGTCGAGGTCGGCAGGGTCGTTCGTGTCGCCTTTGAAGGGCGGCGTGTGTACCACCAGTGCCTTGATCTTCTTGTCGCGGAGGACGGTGCCGATGCCGCCGCGTCCAGCCTGCTTGTAGCGTAAGGCTTTGCGCCTGCGATCGTAGAGGCTGAAGTTGAGGCAGCCCATCAGCGCGTGTTCGGCCCCGCGCCCGGCGGTGACGAACGACACGAACGGCTTATCCTTGTCGTCTGGAGCGAAGTGATCCAGCAGCCACGGTCCCAGGGCATATGTGTCGGTGGGGCAGTCGTCCGGTGCTTCGATGATCTGTACCACGCCTGCAGGCCCATCGATGTAGACGATGACATCTGCAAGAGCAGACGCGAGATCTGCCCCTACCTTGCCTTGCACTTCGATGGCGTCCCATCCGGCGAACTTGAGGTACGGGCCGAAGTGCCCGCCTGCGTTGCTGTCGATGACGACCTCCGTAAGCGGCGAGATCGATGCTGCGATAGACTTGCCGGAACCGGGATACTGGGTGATCCCGCCGCATGGTCCGGAGGCGATGACGATCTCGTTTTCGGGCGAGTCCCAGCGCGTGTCGTCGTTGACGCCCTGCCAGAGCAGCCATAGATCGAAGCCGCGCCCGCCTGTGAACTTCGCTTTCATATCCTCTGTGACCGGCTTTGCGGTCATCGTGCCATCCCCCACGTTGACGTAAAGCGTCTGCCCCGTATACCCGCGTTCGATGGCTGGAACGGTGTAAGCAAACTCACTCAAAACGCGCAGTGTTTGTTTCTCCATACTTCCTCCTGATGTAAAGTGGATAAGTGGTTGGGTTGTTAGGTGATTGAACCGCGAGCAGATGCGTTTATCCCCATTGTTCAACGACCACAAAACCTAACTACCGAAATTGTCTGTTGCTTTCATCCCTAATTTGTACTATATTTGAGCGTGGAGGATTTGGCAATGTCAGAACGTCATTATATAGCACGCGACATTTCACCAGTGGTACGCGCTGCGCGGATATCGATCCTGGGGCTGGCGTTTTTAGTACGCGTTATCTCGTTGGACACACAAGGATTGTGGCGCGATGAAGTTGACCAGTGGCGCTTCGCTTTGCAGTCGTGGGGCGAGATGTTGCGCAATTTCACCCGCGCGGGGTGGAATGGCCCGCTCTATTCACCGCTGATGCGGATATGGATCGCGCTGACGGGGGATTCCGTCTTTGCGATGCGCTATTTCTCGTTGTTGTGGGGCGTGGTGAGTGTGGCGTTGCTGTATGTGCTGGTGAAGCGACTGGTTGATGATGCGAAGTTCGGTGAGGGTGCGGCTCAGTGGAGCGCGCTGCTGTTGGCACTGTCGCCCTACATGGTGTGGTATGCTCAGGAGATCAAGATGTACACCTGGGTGCCGATGCTGGTGCTACTCGCGCTCTACGCACTGGATCGTGCCTGTACCGTCCCGAGCTGGCGTTGGTGGGCGGTGACATTGATCGCCACGACGCTCGCTTTCTATAGCCATCTCCTGGCGGCATTACTCATCCCCGTGGAAGTATTGTGGTTTTGGTTACACCCTCGGCGGCAAAGATATGCGTGGCGCGGCGGCGCGATCACGCTGGCGCTGTTGACGGTTCCCTACCTGCCGATGCTGCGTTGGATCGCGCCGATGTTGCTCGCCGAGCGGGAGACCGGCTACCCGGCTTATTCCCTATGGCAGATGGTGAGGACGCTTTTTAGCGGGTGGACGGTGGGGGTAGCACAGAGCCTTTCCAGCGATCCCCTACCGCTCTACGTTGCGCTATTTCTTGCTGGAATGGCATTCATTGGGATGGTAGCCTTGGTGTTGCGCAAGCGTATCGTTGCATTAGCGCAACTGTGGCTATGGATGCTCGTTCCATTGCTGCTGCTGTGGCTGGTCTCGCTGCGTGGACCAATCTTCACCGATCGTTATCTCATCTGGGCGGCGCCGGCCTTTTACGTGTTGGCGGGAATCGGCCTGGCGACGATCCACGATCTTTGGCGCTGGTTGATTGTTATCCTGCTGTTGCATACGCTCATACTCAACGGTGTTGGGCTTTATCGCCAGGCTACGATCCCCATCAAACCGCAGTTCCAACTGGCGACGCACCACATCGAGGTATCCCGCGCATCTGGCGAGTTAGTGCTGTTCCAGATCCCCTACAACTACCACGTTGCGCTGTACTACGCTGAAGAATCGTTGGATCCGTGGGCTGAAGCGCCTTTCACCAACTGGCAGGAGGCGGATGGTAGTTACTACGTTGATATGCCATATGTGGAAGAACAGATGCTGATGCTGACCTCTGGCTACTCCGGCGTATGGCTGGTGTATTCCGAGGTTACGTTGTGGGACGATCGCGAACTGGTCAAAGAGTGGCTCGACAGCCACACGCGGCTGGTCGAGCACCAGGAGTACACGGGCGTGGATGTCTTCCACTACGTTAAGGACGCCCCTCCGCGTTAGGGCCTAACCACGCAAATTCTTGCCCAACGAGCAAGAAACGGGCGTCGAAAGCCCTTTTGGTTCCGGTTTACCCGGGTTAGGAATACTATCGATGCTACGCCGCTTGTTGAGACTTTTTCCGCCGGAGACCTTTGCCCCGATCCTGCTTGCCGTGCTAGTTGGGCTAGGCGTAGGGTTGGGGATGGCGGTTTACCAATGGCTGCTGGACGCGGTCGGCAGGTTGGCGTTTGGGCCTGTGCAAGGTGTCTTCGGTTTCTTGGGCCGGTACAGCATCATTGTCATCCCTGTGATTGGCGGATTGATCGCTGGTCCGCTGCTGCACTACTTCGCCCGTGAGACGAAGGGGCACGGCGTCCCGGAGGTGATGGAATCAGTCGTGCTGCGCGGAGGACGGATTTCGCCGCAGATTGTGGTGAATGCTCTGGCCTCGGTGTTTACCATTGGATCGGGCGGTTCGGCGGGCCGGATCGCACCCGTGGTGCAGATCGGTGCAGGGTGGGGATCGGCTGTAGGACGCCTTCTGCGTCTTTCGCCGGAGCGTTTGCGCAACCTGGTGGCTTGTGGTGCAGCGGCGGGTATCGCCGCGACGTTCAATGCGCCGATTGCTGGGGTCTTTTTTGCCCTGGAAGTGATCTTGGGCGAGATGGAGACGCGCGCACTGGCGATGATTGTGGTGGCATCGGTCACGGGGAGCGTGGTTGGGCGATATTTCTTTGGTGACCAGGCGGCCTTCCCGATTCCCGATTACGCTCTGGTAGACACGGCCGAACTCTTGCTCTACGTGGGCCTGGGTTTTGCTGGAGCACTCGTCGGCGTGCTCTTTGTTCACATTCTGGAATGGGTGACGCATCTTTTCCGGCGCTGGCATTTCTCGGACGTCTTTGAGCCGGCGTTGGGCGGGCTTGTGGTCGGGCTTCTGGCGGTTTTCTTTCCTCAGATTTTAGGCATGGGTATCCAGACGATCGAGACGGCACTGCGCGTCGGATTTCCCTGGCATCTGATGCTGGCCTTGTGTTTTGTGAAGATTGTGGCGACATCGTTCACATTGGGATCGGGGGGCGCGGGTGGCATCTTCGCCCCCGCGCTGTTCATCGGGGCGATGCTTGGTGGCGCGTATGGTGCGCTGATCCATCGCTTGTTGCCGGATGTGGCATCGGCGTCGGGTGCTTATGCGCTGGTCGGGATGGCGACCGTGTTTGCCGCTGCCGTCCGCGCGCCGATCACCGCCGTGTTGATCATCTTCGAGATGACGCGCGACTACCGCATTGTGTTACCTCTGATGCTGGCGACGGTGCTTAGCGTCGTTGTCGCCTCGCTGTTGGAGACGGAGAGCATCTACACCAAGAAACTGGTCAACGAGGGCATTGACCTCCGCGCATTCCGCGAGTTCAACGTGATGCGCTCGATCAGTGTAGAAGAGGCCATGACACCGTTGCCTGCGTTGACGACGGTGCCGGCGACGGCATCGCTGCGTGAGTTGGAGCACCTCTTCGAGACAACGAGAGTGCGCGGTTTTCCGGTTCTGGATGGACAAGGTGCTCTGTTCGGTCTCGTTACCTTTGCCGACTTCCGGCGTGGGCAGCAGCTGGAGGGAGGGGATGCGCTCACAGTGGCGGATATCTGCACGACCGATCCCCAGGTGGTCTTCCGTGACGAGAACCTCGAAGATGCTTTGCGCGCTTTCGGGGTAACGGGGGTTGGGCGCATTCCGGTGGTCGCGCGTCAAAATACGCGCCACTTGGTCGGTTTGTTACAGCGTGAGGATGTTATCCGTGCGTATGCGCGCGCCACGCGCGACCTTGAGGAACG
>JBJYXQ010000134.1:0-3108 GCA_046260035.1 Anaerolineae bacterium | reverse complement strand
GGAGTGACGATGGATAAAGCGAATGTAGTGACCTTATCTGCGCCGCGCTCACCTGCGGCTGAAGCCTACCGTGCTCTGCGGATGAATCTGACGTTTACGAGCCTCGACAAGCCTTTGGAGATGCTGGTAGTTTCCTCTCCGTCCGCCAATGATACCAAGTCGCACGTGGCAGTGAACCTGGCGGTTGTGATGGCGCAGGCGGGGCAGCAGGTGATCTTGGTGGACGCTGATCTGCGTCGCCCAAGTCTGCATACCTATTTTGATGTCCCCCAGGAGCCTGGGCTGACGGGCTACATGGTGAGTCAGGATGGGGAAGAGGCACTCGCGCTTGTGGAGACCAGCGTGCCGGGTTTGCGGGTGCTGCCAAGTGGTGCGCTGCCGCCCAATCCCGCCGACATTCTTGGCTCGCAGAAGATGGAGCAGCTTTTGACACACCTGAAAGCGCGCGCCGATGTGGTGGTGTTTGACGCGCCGCCGGTTACGGCCGCGGTGGACGCGTCGGTGCTGGGCGCACAGACGGATGGCCTCCTGCTGGTGGTGCGGGCTGGACACACGCGCCGCGATCGCATCGCCCAGGCTAAAGAACTGCTGGAACGCTTTCGTGTGCGGCTGCTGGGCGCCGTCTTTACTGATTCGTCAGAAGGCGGCTTGCTGACCGGATACTGACAGTCGTAGGTACAGGGTTTATTTCTTTGGACAGGAGTTACAGGATGAAAAAACTTTTCTTAATCCTGTAACTCCTGTCCAAAAATTGTTTACGGGATCGGGCGAGCGAGGCGCTGTGCCGTGTCGCAGACGATCTGCGTTGCCAGATCCAGCGATATCTTGCCCGTGTTGATGAGCAGGTGATAAAGATCGGGATTGTCCCACTCTGCGTCGTAGAAATGCTTCATGTAACGCACGCGCTCTTTGTCGGCCTGGTTAATTTGGCGCTCGGCCTCCTTCTGATCCAGTCCCAACCGCTCGGTGAGACGCAGGATGCGCAGGCTCTCAGGCGCATGAATGCGTACGTGCAGCGCATTGGAGAAATCCTTTAGCACCACTTGCCCGCCCCGTCCTGCAATGAGGACGTTCCCCATTTGAGCATATTCTACGATGACGCGCCGGATGAGTTCCCCGTAGGCCGTCCCGGCCTCGACCCGGCGTTGCTGCTCGGTGAGCCGGTGGAGTGCCTCGTCACGACTCAGATTGTCTTGTAGGATCAACGAGGCGACTTGCTCATCGTAGGCGTATCCCTCACGCAGCGTAGCGCTGGCGATGGTGGGGATGGCGGGCATAGTGTTCATCGAGTCGATGATGCGTTCCAGGAACCCGGGGACATGCTCCCGCTTTTCCAACTCTTCAACCATCGACTCATCAGGAAAACCGGCCATTTCTGCAGCACGGTTGAGGATTTCCCGGTCGATGTAACGCAGATTGAGCTTTTTAGCGACGGCCGTTGCTATGTAACTTCCACGGCTGCCTAATTGCCTTGAGATGGTGATCACGATGCTCATGATATGACTCCTTTCGATGGGGCTGTCGAAGGCATTGTGTCTTCTAATTTAATGTTAACACCTGATGTGTTGCGTGTCAATATTTATGGCTCCGTCGTCGGCTCCGGTGAGGGCTTAACGTAGGCGATCAGGCGGAAGGTCGTGGTGAGCGGGGCGCTATCGTCCAGGGTGAGGACGACGGTATACTCGCCGGGCAGTAGGAACGGCGCGCCCGGGATGCCCGTGATGCTATCCCATACCACCCCTGTGCTATCTGTCTCGTTCCACACACCGCTGGCCGTACGCACGTTAGCGCCATTCCGGTACCACGCGCTTTCCCACGCTATGCCGGGCTGCAAGCCCTCGCACTGTGTTCCCACGTAGATGACTTGCGAATACCATTCGAAGCGCTCCTGGGGCAAGAACGGCTCACCTTCAGGCGTGAGGCCGGCGGCAGCGAAGGGCGGCGCGCAGACGAGCGGAGGTGGCGGCTCAGGTGTGCTGGTTGGGACGGGGGTCGCCGTGGCGGTTGGCGTAGGGGTGGGAGCATCGCCGACTGTGAAGTCGAGGGTGTGTTGTGAGCGCCCCATAAGCGTGAGCTCGGCGTGATAGTCGCCGTCTTCCAGTGCTCCGCCGTTTTTCTCGAAACAGGCGACGCTTTCCGTTCCCTCTGCCTGGAGCAAGGTGGCGTTGTGGGTGCAGACGATGTCTTCGGACGATGTGTTTCGCACGGTGATCCAGTACGGCGCACCGGGACACGCCCCCTGATAGGTGTAGCGCAGGTAGAAGTGCTGTGTGCCGCCCGGTAGCCGGGTCAGCGCCGGGCCGGAGGGGGTGAGTGCCAGGTTGAGCGACGTGACGGCGGCGGTTTCGTCAGTGATGGTAAACGTGTGTTCGCCCAGCGAAACGCCATCCCCGCGCAGCGCCAGCGTGTACCGTCCTGGCGGCAGTGCCTCGCCTTTGGGGAAGGCGACGAACAGTTCGCCCATACCGGGCTGCCATTCGCCTTCGCTGAGGACGGTGCTTTCGCCTTCACGAGTGAGCGTCCACTCTGCCTTAATCGTTATCGGCCAAGTATCGAGCGCCTCAGGGCTCAACCGGATTTGCGTTGCTGCTTGGCACAGCGTATCCGGGGCCGCTTCGAATGCGACCTGGGGCGGGCTGAGTGGAGTAGGGCTAGGCGGCGATGCCGTGTTTGATGTGCAAGCGGTGAGCAGTCCGGCGGCACACACCAGGACAACGACAGCAAGACTTACGCATTGGCTTCTGCATTGGATGTCCATTCGCTTAACTCCCGTATCATCGATTCGGCATGTTCTCGCCAGTAAGGATGCTCGCCGACGGCTAGATAGGCCTGGTAATCAGCGATGGCCTCGGCGTATTCGCGCACTTGTTGGTGCGCAATACCACGGTTGAACTGGGCCTCGATCAGACTCGGATCAAGGTTCATCGCCAGGGTCAGGTCGTGGATGGCCTTGCGTGGGTGATCGATTTCGCGCCAGTAGAGAATGCCGCGATCCAGGTAAACCTGCGCGAAGTCGGGCTTCCATTCCAAGGCGCGGGTGAAGGCGTCGATGGCAGCTTCGTAATCCGAGTGGATGCTGCGTGAGTTGCCGATGTAGCGGTGGATGAT
>JBJYXQ010000133.1:3390-8258 GCA_046260035.1 Anaerolineae bacterium | reverse complement strand
CTTGCTGGGATCGAAGCGTTTGAGCCACGGCGGGCGCAGCGCGATCTGCCCGTTTTCGACGACGATGGCCGGGATGCGGGCGTCGCGCGCCAGAATCTTGAGCTGCAACTGGTAGATGAGGTTTTGCGCTTCCGGCGGCAATGGCCCGAAACGGTCTTCCAGCTCTTCTTGTAGGTGTGTGACCTCCTGTGCGGTGGTCAGATCGGCCAGACGGCGATAGAGTTGCAGGCGCAATTTGTCGTCGGGAATGTACTCCGCCGGCAGACCCACGGACAGCGGCAGCTCGATGGTGATGGAGCCGAGGGGCTCCGGTGGTTCCGGCTGTCCGGCGCGCTCCGCCTTGAGACGGTTCACGGCACGTGAGAGGATGCGCGTGTAGAGCGTGAAGCCCACGTCAGCGACGTGGCCATGTTGTTGCCTGCCGAGGATGTCGCCTGCGCCGCGAATTTCCAGATCGCGTAGGGCGACGCTAAAGCCACCACCGCCGCTCGTCGCTTCGTCGAGCGCCTGCAGCCGTGCGCGGGCTTCGTCGTTCATCCGCCGCTTGTGGAAGAAATAGGTATATCCCCGCCGCGTCCCGCGTCCCACGCGACCCCGCAACTGGTAAAGCTGTGCCAATCCAAAGCGGTCTGCCCGTTCGACGATGAGGGTATTGGCATTGGGAAAGTCCAGCCCACTCTCGATGATCGTCGTCGCCAGGAGCACGTCCACTTCATCGTTGGTGAAGCGCCGCATCGTGCGGGCCAATTCGCGCTCATGCATCTGCCCGTGCGCCACAGCGATGCGCGCTTCCGGCGCGAGTGTGTGCAGCCGTTCGGCGACGGAATGGATCGACTCCACCCGGTTGTGGACGTAGAAGACCTGTCCGCCCCGTTTGAGTTCGCGGAGGATCGCGCGCCGCACCACGTCGCTGTCATAAGCGCCGATGTACGTCGCAATCGGCAGCCGTTCCTGGGGCGGCGTCTCGATGATGCTGACGTCACGCACGCCGGTCAGCGCCATGTAGAGCGTGCGGGGGATGGGCGTGGCGGTGAGGGTGAGCACATCCACTTCCGTGCGCATCTGCTTGAGGCGCTCTTTGTGGGCGACGCCGAACCGCTGTTCCTCGTCGATGATGACCAATCCCAGGTCCTTGAAAGCGATGTCTTGCTGCAGCAGGCGATGTGTGCCGATGACGATGTCCACTTTCCCTTCGCGCAGCCCCATGAGGACTTTGCGCTGTTCGGCATCGGTACGAAAGCGCGACAGCAGTTCTACGGTGACGGGGAAGGGCGAAAGACGGTCGCGGAAGGTCTCGTAATGCTGCTGTGCCAGCACCGTTGTCGGCACAAGCATCCCCACTTGTTTGCCGTCCATGACGGCCTTGAAGGCGGCGCGCAGCGCGACCTCGGTTTTGCCGTAACCTGCATCCCCACAGATCAGCCGGTCCATCGGGCGGGCTTTCTCCATATCCTCTTTGACGGCGGCAATGGCCTGCACCTGGTCGTCTGTCTCGATGTAGGGGAAGGCGGCCTCCAGCTCATGTTGCCAGGCGCTGTCGGGTCCAAAAGCGTGACCAGGTGTGACTTGCCGGGCCGCGTAGAGTTCCAGCAGTTCGGCGGCGACCTGTGAGGCCGCTTCTTGCACGCGTGCTTTGGTCTGCGCCCAGGCTGCGCCGTCCAGCCGGCTGAGGCGGGGCGAGGCATCCTCCGCGCCGATGTAGCGCGTGAGGCGGTCGGCCTGGTGGATGGGGACATAGAGCTTGTCGCTGCCGCGTGGTTCGATCTCGCCGCGCGCGGGTGGGGCGGCGTATTCGAGAAGTAGGTATTCACGCTCGATCTCATCGACGCCGCGCGTGACCAATCCCCGGAAAATGCCGATGCCGTAATCCTCGTGGACGACCGGATCGCCCGGTTGCAGATCCGCGAAGTTGAATTCTGGCGAGGCCACACGGCGACGCGGACGGCGGCGCGGTTCTGGCGGCCGCCAGCCGAAGAGTTCCTCGTCGGTGACGAGGTGGCGCGTGCCCCGTGTTCCGTTCCACTGCCATCCGCCGGGCGCAGTGCCCTGCACAAAGGTCAGCAGGCCTTCCGGCGCAGTGGGCACAGCCCGTAGTACCGGCGGCGGGTTGAAATCCTGCCACAGTTCCGCCATACGCTCGGCCTGGCGGCTCACGACGACAACCTGGTCGTTCAACGAGAGCCATTGGCGAATGCGTCCCAGGGCTTCTGGCAGGCGCCCGGCGAAGTGGACTTCCGGTGTGAAGCCTTCCGCCAGCGCGCCTTCGCCGCTATCGTGCAACGTGAGGGTTCCGGCGCGTTCCAATCGCTCGTGGATGGCGTCCCAGGCGATATAGGGCGGTTCCGCCTGCGGCGGCAGATAGCCCTCTTCCGTGATTTGTGTCTGTTGCTCGGCAGCTTCTTCTTCCAACTCGCGCCAGCGACCAGCCAGTTTTTCAGCGTCGCACAATATTACCAGCGCGCTATCGGGAAGGTAGTTCAGGAGCGTGCCGTCTTCCTGGTAGAAGTAGGGGAGGTAGAATTCCAGGTTAGGAAAGGGGATGGCGGCCTCGAGCGCTTGGGCGTCAGCTTCGAGGAGCGTGTGTACATCGGCGGGAAGTGGTTGCTTAAGCACTGTACGCAGCGTCTCCAGGGCACGCTCGCCGTCCATCGGTAGCGCCTCGCGGACCGGCGTCAGCCAGAAGCTCGTTGTGCGTCCGGCTTCGGGGAGCGAGCGCTGCGTGGCGGGATCAAAGGTGCGGATGGTGTCGATGACATCGCCGAAGAATTCGAGGCGATACGGCAGCGTCGATTGCGGTGGGTAGATGTCGATCAGACCGCCGCGCCGGCTGAACTGTCCCGGTGCCTGCACGACGCTCACGGGTTCGTAGCCGATGCCACTCGCGTGGCGGGCTAGCCCGGTGAGGGATTCGTTGGCGTCCTTAGGGCGCACGTTGACCTCGATTTTGCGCGCGGCACGGCGGAACTGGCGGTAGGGGAGTGTGCGTTGCATCAACGCGCGGACGGAAGCAATAATGATGGGAGGCGCTGCATCCTCAGCCGTCGCGTCGATGCGGTGCATAAAGAGCTTGGAGAGGACGTCCATCCGGTCGGTGATGGTCTCCGGCGTCCATGGGGCACGCTCATAGAAGAGCACCGGTGGCTCTGGGAACTGGCGCAGCCGCGTGGGATCTTCTACCCAGAGTTTGAGGGCTTCCACCAGGCGGCGGCTTTCATCAACGGTGGGGACGACGATGACGACGGGGGTGGGCAGTTCTTCGCTCAGCGCCGCGATGACCGGCGGGCGAGCGCGCTGCATCAGGGCCGTGGTTGGAAGCTCCAATCCGGTCTGCAGCGCATCGCGCAGCATTTGATAAGCGGGATGTTCCCGCATCCATGCTAAAAGTCCATGCAGGAGAGCCATGTGCCTCTAAAGTTCTAACTGACGTCTGTAGCAACGTGCCAGGTCATGCCCTGGCGTTCAAAATCGGGATCGCCGTTGAGCCACGCCAGCGCCAAATCACATGCCAGGCGCTGCACTTCCCAGACGACGTGTGTCTCAGCGGCGGAGAAGTCTTGCAGCACGTAAGCGGCGGGATCCATCTGGCCCGGCGGGCGTCCGATGCCCACCCGCAGCCGGGGAAGTGCCTGCGTCCCCAAAAGCTGCATGATCGAGTTCACGCCACGATGCCCGCCGCTGCTTCCTTCCGGGCGGTAACGCAGGTCGCCCAGGGGAATATCCAGGTCATCGTAGATGACCAACATGCGCGCTGGATCGATTTTGTAGAAGCGGCTGAGCGGCGCGATGGCCTTGCCGCTCTCGTTCATCCACGTCTGCGGTTTTGCCAGGATGACGCGGCGCGTTCCGATTGTCCCGTGAGTGGTCTGCGCGCGGTGTTCCATGCGGGCAAAGCTGAGCCGGTGTGCCTGCGCCAGCGCGTCCACAATCTGAAAACCGATGTTGTGACGGTTATGCACGTAACGTGGGCCGGGGTTCCCTAACCCGGCGATGAGAAAGAATTCGCTCACAGTGCACTCACGATTTGTGTGTTCACGCGTATATCACGGCTCCTGCTTTTTCCGTTGGAGCCGCAGCGCATAGCGTATGGCGGCCTTGATCGCGACGTAGAGTCCACCAATGACGTAGAGCATGATGGCGAGCTGCGCGCCCGTTTTGAAGGCTTCTTTGACAGCGTCGACCGAGATAATGGTCTTTGGCGTATCGTCGGATCCACCTTCATCATCTGGTCCGGGGGTGGTCCCCGGGCCAAGGGTGGGGGTAGGGCGCGGTGTGGACGTCGGTGGCTGCTCGATGGTGGGTGCGATGGGCGCTGCGCCTTCGGCGGTAGGAGCGGCGCCGATTTCGGTGGGCGTCGGTTCGAGTGTGGGTTCGGGTGTGGGAGTAGCCTCTTCGTTCTGCACTGTGAGGTTTTGGACAAAGAATACGTTGGGCGTTTCATTGCCGGCTTCATACACCACCAGCGCCAGGACGTACTTCCCATTAGGCAAGGCGGTCGTGTCCCATGTGCCTAGCGTGCCGTTCACGACCATACTCTGATTGTTCCAGATGATGGGATCATCATGTCGCCAGGCGGTCGAGCCGGTGACTTGGTCACCCGAAGCGTAGAGGATGCCATAGGAGACGAAGGCGGGATGGGTCGCCGTTCCCTGGATGTCGACGATGCCGCTGACTGTGCTGCCCTCTTGGGGATAGCTGACCGTCCACACTGCATCCTGGGTCAGCGGTGCAGCCCAACCCTGCCCCACACCAGCCAGCAGAAGGATGATAGAGAGCAGAATGCTGTAGCGTATCAGTTTTGTTCCTTGCATACCAACTCCTCGCGAAAATGGTTGCTTCTATGCAACAGAAAAGTTTATCACGAAAGAGAG
>JBJYXQ010000133.1:0-3290 GCA_046260035.1 Anaerolineae bacterium | reverse complement strand
ATACAGCAATTCTAATAGGACGAATTGGAGTGTGAAATCTCCAGACCGTTGACCTGCATCAGCGCGGGCACGATGGTCGCTTGCGGATTGCGCGCCCCGTAGCTCGACGATGTGTTGGCGACGACCTGGCCCTGCGATAGCCACGCTATTTTATCCCCGAAGATGTTGAGCAGGCTTTGCGTCAGCCGCACGTTGTAGGGGACGACCACGGAGCCATCCTTCTTGAGAAGCAGCGCGCCAAAGCGCGAGCTGCCGGTGATCAGCCCCTTAGAGGGATTCACGATGTTCATGTAATGCAGGTAAGGGATGTAAAGGATGTCATTCTCGCGCGGCATCGCCACGAGCGCTTCCAGCGTGCTCGCCGTCACGTCACCGCCCTGCATCACAATGCTGTTGTGCGGCACGGTGTGCCCGGTGGGCTGCGCATCGAATTCGTCGGCCTCGTCCTGGGACCAGACGAAACCCTTGAACACCCCGTCGACGAAGATGGGGAACGGTTGGCGCGGCATGCCCATCATATCGCGCCGGAACGGGAAGGTCTCGATCCGCGTGGGATCGTCCGTCAACGTAAACTTGGGCGAAAAGACGCGCTGGCCGACCTTGTCCTCACTGAGGAACGAAAAACCGCGCTTCATCAAGCCTCCGTTGTAGGCGATGTAGCCCATAAACGCCAGCAGTTCGGCAATAGCTGCCGGGCCAAAGACGATGTCGTACGTTCCCAACGGGAGTTGTTGCGGCGTGTCCTGCTGATAGTGTTCCACCAGGAACGCCAGATCGCGCCGTAGTGCGTCAGGGTTCAGGTCGGCCTTTTGCTGCGCGGACTGCTCGGCGATCACCTCCCACTTGAGTCCTGTGTGCGACAGCACGATGGTGATTTGTGCGTCCGAGGACTTGAAATACTGCGTGTGCGCCGAGCGGGTGTTGATCTGGGCAATGGTGTTCGCGCCGCAGGAGAAAATACCTGAGAGCTGAAGTTCATCCGTTTCCAATCCCGACACAGCCTGATTGAAGAACGCCAGGCGCTCTTCGTTGCTGAGCGCAGCCAACGCGGGATCATAGGCACTTTCGTCACTAAAGGATTCGGTGTAGACTGGAACGGTGGGCTGGTAACTCAAGGGCTGGGCGTGTTGGACCATCTCGGCGGCAATGTCCACACCTTGCTGCATTTCATCCAGCTTATCCAGCGCTGTGATTAGCTCGTAACTGGCGCGCTGCCGGTCCTTGTAAGCCGTAATCTCCAGGCGGATGAGGTGCTCGTTGGTGTTCAACGAAATGGCCGAGTTGGCAAACCGCATCAAGTAGCTGTCCTCTTCGTGATAGAAGAACGTGGCTTCGACGCCTTTCTTCAGCGCATACGTGCGCAGGTCTTGCAGGGTTTGCAGAATCTGGTTCTTCACGGTTACTCTCCTATCCTTACGTTGTCGAAGCGGCAGACCGGAACGCCATGGCCTAGCTGCATAATCTGGTTGGGCTGACCTTTGCCGCAGTTGGGCGTGTATTGGACTTCCCAGGTGGATTCGTCACCCACAGCCGACAGCGAGTTGTAGAACTTGACGGTTTCGCCCTGGTAGGTTGAATTCTTGACCACGTGCGTCACCTGCCCATCCTCCACCAGCCAGCCGATGTCGGTGGCGAAGTGGAACTGCTCGCGGTTCGAGCCGATCGACCAGCTCTTGTCGCCGTCCAGGATAATGCCCCGCTCGGTATTGCTGACGATGTCGTCCAATGTTCCATCGTCACCGGGGTCGATGTTGATGTTCGTCATGCGTTCGATGGGCACGCGATAGAACGACGTGGCGCGATTTGCGCCGCTGCTGCCGTCGAAGATGATCTTGTTGGCGCGGGCATTGGCCTCTTCGACCATTTGCCGGCCGGTGATGGCGCCGACGAGCAAGCCTTTGTCGATCAGTAAATTGTTCTGGGCGGGAATGCCATCGTCGTCGTAGCCGAAGCTGCCGGGGCTGTTAGGAATCGTCGCATCCGCGCGGGCCGTTAGCTTTTCCGAGCCGTAGCGTAGCGTGCCGAAGTCGCTGAGCCGGACGAACGAGCCGCCCGCGAAGGCCAGTTCGTAGCCAAGGATGCGATCCAGCTCGAGGGCGTGCCCGATGGTCTCGTGTGTCTGCAGGAACATAATACCGGGCAGCAGAATGACCGATCGCACGTCCTTGGGACAATCGTCGGCCGCCAGCACTTCGTTCATCTCGCGCACAATACGTTCGGCATTCGCGCTGAACACTTCCATATCGAGTGTCTCCCACCCGCGTGTGTCTCCCAGGCGCGGCGGGTTGTACTTGCGCGAGTGCATCTCGCCCTGCGCATCCAGACCCGCCACCTCGATTGAAGGAAAGACTTCAACGATGGTCTTTTCGATCTCGCTGCCCTCTGAATCCAGGAAGACGATCTGTTTGCGCATGAACGTCAATGAACAGATGCGCTGGAAGACGCCTTGCTGGTTCAGTTTTTCGTCCATCGTTCGCAGGAACGCCAGCTTGTCGGCCAGCGGCACGGTGAAGGGATCGATCTGGTTAGGGCTGGTGAAAGTCGCCTGGATGGCGTCCTTTTCCGCCAGGCGGACGGGGAAGGTCACCCGTTCGGCGGCGACGCGGGCGTTGTCGAAGGCTTTATCGAACAGCGCGCCGAGGTTGCTCAGATCCGAAGCTGCTGAAAAGCCCCACGCGCCCTTGTACAGCACGCGGACACCCACGCCGCTCTCGCGGGAGGCGGAGGCCTCTTTCAGGTTCCCGTTCCAGATCAACAGATCGTTGCTTTCCTCAACGGGGTACCAGCGCGCATCCACGTAAAGCGCGCCGGCGGCTCTGAGGCGGTCAATATGCTCTTGTAATTGCTTGCGCATCCTAATCTCCTTTTCTGCTTTCTAGTTTCATTATGATACCATAGATTCTGGGGGAGTGCAGTGAAATTTGTATCGAAACTATTAGCCCATTGATAATGTTCAATCTTTGTCCTTTTGGTAATCCTGCTTATACTTACGCCATTCTTGTTTTTTGTAGAGGTGCTATGAACATACGTCGGGCTAAGTTCGAAGACAGCGCAGGGATTGCTCATGTGCAGGTCGACAGCTACCGCACGGCTTATGCGGGCATTTTTCCTCAAGCGTATCTCGAGCAGTTCACTTATGAGGAACAGACGCAGGATTGGCGCGATTTGCTCTCTGCTGAATCGGAGGATGTGCTCTACGTGGCCGAGACGGATGCCATCGCGATTGTGGGGTATGCGCTCGGCCGGCCCGGTCTTAGTGATATTCCACCGTACGATAGCGAGTTGGTGGC
>JBJYXQ010000132.1:0-1601 GCA_046260035.1 Anaerolineae bacterium | reverse complement strand
GCGCGGGCGAGCAGTACGGCCTGCGGCGGAGTGATGTAGGTAGAGGCCAGCACATCGACCGCGTGATACGCTTCGCGGATGGGCGCATCCAATAGCAAATTACCCTTGCCCATCACGATCACGCGCTCGACGTATTCCGGCATCAGGTAAAGGTGATGCGTAATGACGATGATCGTCTTACCCGCTGCGTGCAACTGTTTGCTAATGTCCAGAATGGCGCGCGCACCCTGGTAATCCTGGGCCGTCGTCGGCTCATCGAAGATAACGATGTCGGGCCGCATCGCCAGAATCGCGGCGATGACCACGCGTGCCCGGTCGCCCTTGGGCAGCGCCAGGGGGTGCATCGCGCGGTGTTCCAGCAGACCCATCGCCGCCAGGCTCTCCTCAGTGCGCGCTTTGATCTCCTCCACCGGATACGCAAGATTCTTCAGCGCGAAAGTGACCTCGTCCTCGACCGTGGCGGTAAAGATTTGGTTGTCGGGGTTTTGTGACACGTAGCCGATCCGGCGAGCCAACGTACTCGTCGTCAGATCGCGGGTGTCGGCGCCATCCACGAGGACTGCGCCGGATGTAGGCAACAGCAACCGCAGAAAATGCTTCGCCAGCGTGCTCTTGCCCGCGCCGTTCTGCCCGACGACGAGCAGGTATTCGCCCGCGTGTATGTCGAGCGAGACATCGCGCAGTGCCACCGTGCCGTCGCCGTAGACGTAGGTGAGGTTCTGAGCCGAGAGTAGCACGGGCGTCTCGCCCGCGCGTGTCTGCAATGTTTGTGCCACATCCGTGTGCGGGACGTGTCTACGACTGATTGTCTTCAACACCGCAATTCCCTCCGGCAAGCGGACAGGAATCGTGGGAACAGGGACGCCATTCTGCCGTATGCAAGCAAAGGTCTGCGCGACCTGCGGCGGGCGGATGTGATAGCCTTCCAGACGCTCGACCTGCGCGTACAGTTCATCGGGCGTGCCAACACCGACGAGTGCGCCATCGACCAGCAGCGCCAGGCGGTCGGCGTACTCGGCCAGTTCCTCGGCGGCATGCCCCGCCATCACTACGGTGATACCCAGTGTCTTGTTCAACTCGCGCACGGTGGCGAAGACCTCCTGCGCGCCCATCGGATCAAGCTGCGAGGTTGGTTCGTCAAGCACGAGGATGTCGGGCTGCACAGCCAACGCGGCAGCGATCGCCAGGCGCTGTTTCTGCCCACCGGAGAGTTCTCGGGGGTGTTTCTTGGCGGTGCCTTCGAGGCGGGCGGCTTCCAATGCACGGGGAATACGAATCAGCATCTCCTCACGAGGCACATTGAGGTTCTCCAACGCGAAGGCGATCTCGTTTTCGACGGACGTCGCCGTTAGCTGCGTCTCGGGATCCTCAAAAACCGCGCCGACGTGGCGCGCTAGATGACTGACCGGATGTTCCAGCGTATCCATTCTGGCGACGGTGATATGGCCAAAAAAGCGTCCGCCATAAAACTGCGGCACAATCCCACTGAGGCTCAGGCACAGCGTCGTCTTTCCCGCGCCGGTGGGACCGATGAGTCCCAGGAATTCCCCCCTGTCGATGTCGAGTGTGACATCGTGCAGCGCCGGTTTTTCCGCGCGGGG
>JBJYXQ010000131.1:6160-11109 GCA_046260035.1 Anaerolineae bacterium | reverse complement strand
TGCAGATGCACGCCATCCTGGGCGGCAAGAACCCCCATCCCCAGACTTATCTGGTGGGCGGCATGGCGCTGCCCGTGGACGCGAGCAGTCCGGACGCCCTCAATTTTCAGAGCATCAACACGCTGCGTACCCTGGCGGCCAAGGCGCTCGACTTCGTGACCCAGGTGTACATCCCCGACCTGCTGCTGGTCGCCTCTTTCTATAAGGAATGGGCCAGCCTGGGACGGGGGCCGGGAAACTACCTATCGATAGGCGACTTTCCCACAACCACCAGCGGGGACCCTGCTGACCTGTGGCTACCGCGCGGCATCGTTATGGACGCGAACCTCGCCGCCGCACCCCAGGCGCTGGATCCTGAGCGTATCCAGGAATACATCACGCACTCCTGGTACACTTATGCTGCAGGCGACGAAACCGGCTTGCATCCTTATCAGGGCGAGACAAGACCCTCCTACACAGGACCACAGCCTCCGTTCGATTATCTCAACACTGACGAAAAATACTCCTGGCTCAAGGCGCCGCGCTACGAGGGTCGTTCGATGGAGGTCGGCCCCCTAGCCCGCATGGTTGTCGCCTACGCCGCCGGCCACACGCGTGCGCGGCAAGTGATCGACCAGACGCTGGCGGCACTCGGGGTTGGTCCTGAGGCCCTATTCTCCACCCTGGGACGGGTGGCGGCACGCGGGGTCGAAACGCTTTTGATCGCCGAGCGGATGGGGAACTGGCTCGACCAACTGGAGACCAACATCGCCGCGGGCGACCTGGCCACCCACAACGGCGCGCTGTGGGATCCGAGCACTTGGCCAGCCGAGGCGATCGGCTGGGGTTCCACGGAGGCCCCCCGGGGCGGACTGACCCATTGGGTGCACATCAGCAACGGGAAGATCGAGAACTACCAGACCGTCGTACCCACCACGTGGAACGGATCGCCGCGCGACGCGTTAGGCCAGCGCGGCGCGTGGGAAGAAGCGCTGATCGGCACCCCAGTAGCTGACCCCCAGCAGCCGATCGAGGTGCTGAGGACGGTACACTCCTTCGACCCGTGCATGGCCTGCGCCGTCCATTTGGTGGATCCCAACAACCAAGAAATCACGCGCGTCCAGGTGGTATCGTAGAGAGGGACAGCGATCGTGAGACAAGAGACGGAAATGCACACCCTGGTTATGGGCATAGGCAACATCCTTCAACAGGACGAAGGCTTAGGCGTGCGGGCGGTAGAGCGACTACAGTCGCTCTACCGGCTGCCGCCCGAGGTGTATGCCGTCGATGGAGGGGTCATGGGTCTCGACCTGCTGCCCTATCTGGAAGACGCGGAGCGCGTGTTGATCCTGGACGCTATACAGACAGACCGCCCACCGGGGAGCGTGATGCGGCTGGAAGGCCCCGAAATCCCGGCCGTACTGGCGCTTAAGACGTCCATCCACCAGGTAGGCCTGCAAGAACTGCTGGCAGTGAGCCGCCTGCGAGGCACGCTCCCCTCCAGCGTCATCCTATGGGGGATGCAACCTGCTTCGCTGGAGATGAGCACGGAGCTTTCGCCTGTCGTAAGTGCCGCCCTGGATGATCTGGTCGAGGCTGTGGCCGAGGCTATAGGAGCCAGTCGCCGGGATTAGTCACGGTGTTGAGCACGGCTGATCTGAACACAAAAACTAGCCATGATTTCCCCCTTCCGGCGTGCCGGAAGGGGGAAAGAAAGGATAAGCTGCCTCCAGCCAAACCACAAATTGAAAAATACGAAGTTAAATGCGATAGCCCTGACTATTTGCCTTGCAACGGTGGCTCTTTGCTCTATAATCAGAAGTAAGGCCTAATGACTCAAATTCTTGCGTGGCGCGCAAGAAAACGGGCATCAAAGGCCCTTTTGATTCCGGTTTGTCCGGGTCAGGTCGAAGAAGCGCCGGAGGAAGAGCTAGAATGAACGTTTTTTATGAGGCTATCCAGTTGATCACCCAACCACCAGGGGATTTAGTCTATTTCCTGGTGACGCTCTTTGCTTTGCAGCAGGCGCTCCTTCCCGCGTTGACGGCACGCCGCCGCGCTCCCTCGGCGCTATCTTCGCGCTGGTTGTGGGCAGTGGCTGGATTGTTGCTCGGAAGGGTTGCGCTGATCGTCATCGGATTGTTGGGGACTGCGGGATTGCTCATTCCCGCGCAACTCCTCCCCCCCCTAGAACGTTGGCTGGAATTTGCCACTGTCCTTCTGGTGATATGGGCTGCCTTGTTTGGATCGCGCGCCGCGCGCTGGCAAACGTTCTTTATCGCACTCCTGCTTGGCGCCAGCCTGATCTTCTACGGTGTGACTGCCGCGCTGTGGCCGACCTGGGAAGCCGAAGGATTTGCGTTCAACGGCCTGTTCTACGAACGCATCTGGGAAATGCTCACGCTTGCTTTCCTGGTGCTTTACCTCCTGCTCGCGCTGCTTATGCACCCGCCGGAATGGGAATGGGCCGTGGTCTTAGGACTATTCTGGTTGCTTGGTCACGCGGCGCAGTTCCAGTGGCCGGATGACGGATTGCATTTCTCGGGATGGTTGAGACTGACCTCTTTGGTCACCCTACCGCTGCTCGCCGCGCTGGTTCACCGACAGGTATCGGTGTTCCAGAGCGCTACACCATCGTCAGCGCCGGTTCCCAAAAACGGCGCATCCACCACGGGAGGATTGACCCTCGACAGCGAAGCCCTGCTGGATTTGCTGCACGGCGTCGAAACTGCGCGCGATCTGCCCCCATCCCTGATCATCGCCTCCTCGAAACTGGCAAATCTTCTGAACGTGGATGTCTGCGCTGTGGCATTGCCTTCCAACGAGACCCCCTCAATCCTTAACGTCATTGCCCTACACCCACCAAACGCCGCACAGATCGAAACCCCGACCCTCGTCCTCGAGGACTATCCCGTACTGTCCGAAGTCTACACCCAAAGGCAGGCGCAGGTCGTGCCAATATCATCCCGCACAATTTGGTTGACAGCTTTGTATAACAAACTGGGTGTCCAGGATACCGCACCTTTAGCGATTGTGCCTTTGTCGGACAGAGAGGAATCGATAGGCCTGTTGCTGCTCAGCAATCCAGACAGCAAACAGCGCTGGTCCGATGAAGCGTTAAACACGCAGCAGCTCGTCGCGGGGCTGCTTGGCACCTCGATTGCCCGCGCGCGCAATCGGACGCAGGATATGTCGTTCCTATCGCGGCTACGCGGTTCGGATACCGAGCGCCAGCAATTGGAGACGGAGTTGGAGCAGGCTCGCACCGATGTCCAGACATTCGACGAGCGGATCGCGGTGCTGACACAAGAGATTGAATCGCGGGATAAAGAACTTGTACGTCTCAACCGTGAGTTAGCGTCGCAACCTCAGGGCATGACTGAAACAGAGGCCAGTTTCTGGCAAGAGGAAGTTCAGGAATTGGTCAAGGAGCGGGAGACGCTGCACGATAAAATCCAGGAGTTGACGCGCGACCGCGAGATGCTGTTAGAAGAACGGGGGCCTTTGGCAACCAAGCTGAGCCAACTCAAGACAGATTTGGACGTTGCCAACGAGGCGCGTGCAGCGTTGGAAGCTCATGTAGCAGAGCTACAAGAACAGGCTACGCGCACAGAAGAGGCGCTTGCCGAAAACGGCGCAGGCGCTCAAAGTGCTGCGGCGGTTGGCCTCGTCATTGTAGATGAGGATGGCATCATCACAATGGCGGATGCTATGGCGCGCCAGATGTTGCACCTGCCGGGCGGTGATGTAACCGGTATCCCCATCAACGGTGCCTATCCCGATCCACGCTGGACGCAAACGGTAGATGCACTGCTCGCGCGGGATGTCCCCAATAGCCTCACGCGTGCGCATCTCACGTTAACAATCGAACAAGTCACCGTAGAGGCTGACCTGGTTGCATTGGTAGGCCGCGATAACCAACCCGATGGGCTAGCGATTACGCTGCGCACCCCGGAAAGCGATGCGGAGCGCCAGGAAGCCATTGTCAGTCTCGCCCACGAATTCCGCACCCCGATGACGTCGATCACCGGCTACACCGATCTCTTGATAGGAGAGCAGGTCGGCATTTTGACAGAGATGCAGAAGCAGTTCCTTGAACGGGTTAAAGCCAACATTGAACAGATGAATCAACTGCTCAACGATCTGGTGAGTACGGCCTCACCGGACAGCCGGCCCATCGAACTCTCACCTCAGTCGGTCAATCTGATCGAAATCATTGAAGAGGCGGTGATGGGACTGGCAGCGCGTTTCCGCGAGCGTAAGTTGGCCGTGCGCCTCGATCTACCGCCGGAACTCGCCGCCGTGCGCGCCGACCGTGACAGCCTTTACCAAATTCTACTACGCCTGATTTCAAACGCGGCATTGTGTTCTCGAGAGGGCACCGAGATCGTCATCAGCGCAGGCGAGGACGAATCCTCCAAGAGCGGCAAGTTTATTCGCATCTCGGTGCTGGACACGGGGGGCGGCATCGCGCCCGAGGATTACCCCCGCGTCTTCCGGCGTTTCACGCGTGCAAGCCAGCCGCTCATCCAGGGTATGGGCGAGACCGGCGTAGGTATGGCCATCGCAAAAACGTTGGTAGAGGCCAACGGCGGGCGTGTTTGGGTAGAAAGCCAACCTGACATAGGCAGTACGTTTAACTTTATTCTGCCAACGAATCATCTGAAAAAATAACGAGGTTGAACTGGTGGAAGGTCGTCCGCTAATCCGCCTTTTAGGCGCAATTCTTACGGGCATCTTTATCCTCGGCATGGTGCTGGGGAGCGTGCTGCTGGTACAAGTGGATCCTATGCTGATCGCACAGCAGCGTCCCACAAGCATCATCCAGCTCCCAACGACGACGCTCTACCCCACGCTTCAACCAACGACCTCGAGTGCATCCCCGACACCAGGCCCGTCACCGACGTCCACGGATACGCCCACACCGACGCCGTGCGTTCGACCTGCGGGTTGGCTGCCCTACACAGTCG
>JBJYXQ010000131.1:3716-6060 GCA_046260035.1 Anaerolineae bacterium | reverse complement strand
ACGCCCACACCGACGCCGTGCGTTCGACCTGCGGGTTGGCTGCCCTACACAGTCGAGGTGGGCGACACCCTCGCGCTGCTGGCTACGGCAGCACGCAGCAGCGTTTATCTGCTGATGCAGGGGAACTGCCTGACCAGCTCTGACATTCAGCCCGGGGACGTGATTTATCTACCGGCAGTGGCATTTGCCACCCCCACGCCAGTGCCGCCGCGTTGCGGGCCGCCGTCATGGTGGAAACTGGTTGTGGTACAGCCTGGAGACAACCTGTTCAGATTAGCACTACGTTACGGCACAACTGTCGAAGAGATTCGCTGGGCCAACTGCCTGACAAGCGACAAAATCGTCGCAGGGCAGAAAATCTTCTTGCCACCGACTATGGTTGTACCGCCGACGGCTACGCGCACGCCATCGCCCACATTCACACCCACGGGAACCGCTACTCCAACGCCAACATCCTCGCCAACCTCGACCGTGACCGGGACACCCACGGCAACAGCAACGCCGACACCAACAATAACGGAGACGCCCACGGCGACAGCGACTCCAACATTAACGCCGACACCAACGGTAACAGCGTCACCTACTGTCACACCGACAGAGGTAACAGTCACGCCGACGCTTACGCCCACCGTGTCTGAGACGCCATCTCCCACGCCGACAGAGACGCCGACGCTTACGCCAACGCCAACGCTTCCAACACCGAGCGAAACACCGACACTCACCCCAACGCCAACACCGACGCCAACGCCGGGCGGGTAAGTGCTGTGTGGGTCGCACCACGTGTCTGGTATGGCCTCCTGCTCGTGTTATTGCTCGTATCGTGTACGCCGGCACTGCCTCAAGAGCCAGCGTCGCTTCACGCAGCCCCATTGGAAGACGTCGTCATCGATGACGGGCCGCTACCAACACGGGCGATTACAGAGACACCAACAGCGACGCTGACCGCGACACCGTCCCCCACCCTCGCGCCTACGGCAACCACCACACCAACGCCCACACCCTCCGCAACGCTGACACCGCGCCCCACGGCATCGCCCACAGAGATAGTGCGCCTTGAACCACACGTGGCGCGGCCCGTGGCGACGCCGCGTACAGCGCCATCACCTTCCCACATGGCAGAAATCGAGGAACCGCTTAGGAAAGAGGGGCTTTCCGAAATCTCGCTTTCTATCTTGCCTACACCTGAACCGCCGACGGTTTCCCTGGTCGTTCAGAGTGAACCTGGTACAAATGACCACCCCACGCTGGCCGATTTTTGGGAGGGGCAAGCCGAGTTCGTACTCGACGTGGCCGACACGGGTTTGCCAATGGGCGAATCCGACACGCTGGTCATGCACAATGGCGAGCTGTGGTCCTATGTGCATGCCAGCACCGTATCCGCCGGCACCGTGGATCGTTGCGGCGATCCAGTACCTTTCCCCGGCTGCACCGTCATCTACCGCAGCGTTGATGGTGGAGCCACCTTTTCTCCGACAACACCCCTGACGTGCCAGTTCGAGTGTGCGACGTGTCCCTGTGTTTCGGAAGTCGATCACACGGAGCAACAGCAGTACCCGCGCGTAGCTTACAACGGCGCAACGTTCTTCCTCGTCTACGAATATCTAGGGCGTGCACGGCTGCGGCGCTCGACGGATGGCCTGACGTGGAGCATGCCGGAGCGCGTCGCCGATACGGGGGTGTGGAAGCTGTGGCTGCGCACCTGCCGCCAGGAAGAACGCATCCACGAGCATCCCTTTGTGCCATATGAGTACGAATGTTTGGCCGGTGGGCCACCTGGCATTTTCGTCGAGGGCGGCCGGCTCTACATCTTTGTGGGATTAGGGCAAAATCCAGGGTCAATGGGGTGCTACACCGGCAGCGTGACGACGACGGGTGAACAGTTGACCCGCTGCCAACACAATCCGCTGTTTGTAGGAGCCGAGGAATATGGTCCACTGGATGAAAAAGGATTACAGGCCAATCCTTACTTCGATTTCCGCACAATCAGCTCCGCCGAAGTGCAACGCATTAGATCGCAGGTCTACATGCTCTACGAGGGCGTGCGCGGCCCCGGTCCCGGAGATGGCGGCGACACACAGTTCGGTCTGGGATTGGCGCGCAGCCTCACGGCCGACATCGATGGCCCGTGGGAGAAATTTCCCGGCAATCCCATCCTCGTCGATCAACCCGGCAACATCGGGCTGGGGCACGCGGACCTGGTCGTCATCGAGGGGCAGACGTTCTTGTACACCTCGCTCAACGGTTACACGCGCAGCCGGCTGACGCTGGCGTGGAAGTAGTCTCAACGGATTGAACGGATGAAACGGATAGGTTGTTACTGCTACAAGGGGATCGCCAGATCCCC
>JBJYXQ010000131.1:0-3616 GCA_046260035.1 Anaerolineae bacterium | reverse complement strand
GATCCCCTCCAAGCATAGCTTGCCTATCCGCGCTGCTTTACGCTAAAGTCTCAGGCGTCGATTCCCACTCGAAGAAGCCGCGCGTGGCGATGGTGCTGTCGGCGATCTGCTCCGCTGCCGCCAGTGCTTCCTCAAGCGTCGCTGCGCCGTAGAAACGGCGAACGAGAGTACCCAATGGCGCGTCCCACGTCGCCAAAACATCCAGCAGATCTTTGTCACGGGGGACAAAACGGTGGTCGGTCAGGAAATGATAGCGGAGCATATCGTGCACGGCCAGGCCAAGGATCATGCGCGCCGTCTCAGGACGTGTACCGGCGATATCCGTCGCGTCCTCATAGCGCGCGGCAGCCATATAACGCGCGAAAGTGAGGATTTCAGCACTGGGATCGGGTGGTGTCTGCAAAAGCTGTCGCGCGCGAACCTGCAAACCGGCGATCACACCGTCACAGTCCAGGATGGTGAAGCCGGTGCTCAACATGTGGGCAGTGATGGGGCGCGCGTCGCGCTGCTCGGCGGCAAAGTAATCCGCCACCTTTTTCGCAGGATTGATGAAGATCTCTGCCGGGACACCGTTGAAGAATTTCTGCACCCGCTGCCGCTGTAGTTCCCGGCGAATCACGTAAATATCGAGATCGCTAGAGGGTGCGGGATTGCCGCGCAGAATCGTGCCACTGACGAGGATGCCCTGCGCATCCGGGCAGCGTTCGAGGATGAACTGGACTGCCTCACGCAGCGCCTCTGCATAGCGCGCGGGCAAGTCAGGCCAGCGGCATTGAGCGAACAGGCTTTCGTTATATGCGGCCATCCTACGCCGCCTGACTTTGTTTGCGCCCAGGCGCCAAACCCAACTGCACGAATAGCCACGGTGCACCCGCACCGCCCCAGAAACCCATCAGCGTGTAGCGGATAAAGCGGAACAGCAGGGCCGGCTCCAAGGCGGAAAACGCCGTGCGCAGTCCCGCCCACAACCCAACGATCACCGCCGCGCCCAAGGTGTACCGTAGCACCCGCTTCCACAGCACGCCATCGACCTCGAAGCCGATCCAGCGCGCCTGTATCACAAAGCCAACCCCCATCCCCAGCAACGTCGCGCCGCCGGTTACGCCATCCTCGGTAGGGAAAATGAGCGTCAGCGGGATGGCGAGCGCTGCCACGAGCGCCAACTGCGCGCCGACCCCCATCCTGGCAAGCCATTGTTCGCCGCGCTCTCCCCATCGCAGGTAGATAAAGAGCAAGAGCGCACCAAGGGCGTAGCCGCCGAGTAGATCATGAGGGAAATGGACCCCCAGATATAGCCGCGAAAGCGGCACCATAATCATAAGCAGCCCGGCCAATACCCACAACCAGGTACGACGAAAGGTCGCGGCAAGATAGCCCCACACGACGACTGCACTTTGCGTGTGGTTGCTGGGAAAACCGCCCGTGCCGCCCACATCAGAGAAGGCCCATACCCGTGCGTCGTATTGTGCGGGGCGGGGCTGAGCGAAGAACTCCTTCGCTATCGCGTTTATATAAGTGGAGATAAGGAAAAGGAATGTGACCCGTGCGCCCGTACGACGATCCAAACACCAATAAATGAGGGGTAAGAAGAGCAAAAAGAACAACTCCTCACCGGTAAACGTAAATGCTCTGAAGGGAAAGTCCAACGCCGGATGGAATTGTTGAAGCCACAAAATAAATGCGATACCCCAATCCATAATTTGCTGTAACATGATGCCCTCCTGAGGAAAATAACAGATGGCTTATCCCAACATCCGCTCCGGCGACTTGCTGAAGAGACTGTCCGGCGCTTGGGGGGGAGCGAGCAATGTCAGTTTTCCCGGCTCAATGCCAATCGCGGCCGGTGTGTCACCGTAAGGATCCCCGTCCAGGTGCACAGCGACCGTGGGTGTAGTCTGGACGGTCATCTTACGCGCCAGGGCGTGCATCACTTTAGGATCGTGCTGGTGACGACCGCTAAACAGATGCATCAAGTGCCGCAGGATATAGGAAAATCCCAAGCCTTTGAAGACGAAAATATCCAACAACCCATCGTCCATGCGTGCGCGTGGGGCAATATTGAAGAAAGCCGCGTAGAGTTGAATATTGCTGGCAAGAGCCATCAATGCACGGGTCCGGAAGGTATGACCCTCGATGACGATGCGCGAACGCACCCCGCGGAATTCCGCCGCGACCGTAAATCCCGCGATGATGTAGGGCAGAGTGCGCAATCGCTTGGCGATACGCGGACGTGGCTCCATGTATGCGGTGATTTCGGCGTCCAATCCCAAGCCGGCCCAGCAGATAAAATAACGCTCGTTGATCACACCGGCATCCACGCGTTGTACTCGGCTCCCACACAAGGCCTCCCCCACATCGCGCACATACAGTGGCGTGGCAATAGAGAGGAGGGGCATGCGCAACTGGTGCGCCAGGATGTTGCCAGTTCCCACAGGAACGATGCCAAGCGCTATTGGCGTCCCCGCCAGGCCATTGACGGTCTCATTGATGGTACCATCACCGCCAGCTACCAAAACGATGTCCAGTCCATCCTCAACGGCACGTCGCGCATAGCGGGTGGCATCGCCGGGCTGTGATGTTTGCACCAAGTCCATCTCCCAGCCACACTTGTACATATAGTCCGCCAGCCGTTTTAACGTGCGGGTCATATCCCACGGGCCGGCAGTAGGATTGTAAATCAGGAGCGTTTTATACTTCATTGGTGCGTTAGGTTCCTTCCCTACGCTAAATGATGTGTAGTACGGGGGGAGTATAGCACAAGCCTTGATAGAAGCAATTGTGATTAGCTTACAGCGATCAGCTTTCAGCCATTGAAAACGAATAGCTGAACACCGATAGCGATAAACGCCAGGGTAATACCGGCGAACGTCAGCCAATCGGCGCGACGCATCCGCAGGTCGCGCCAGACAGTGCGCTGTGCGGACACAGAACCTTGCGCAGATACGGCGCCCTGTGGCGGCACAGGGATGCCCATGCCGCGCGCTGCTAGCGCCAGCGTCAGCCGGTCACTCATTCGCAGCGTACCGATGATGACGGCGACCAGCACAGGCAAGTAATTACGGAAGCGGCGAAAGAGATTGCCCTCTGCCACCCATCCGCGTGCGGCTTGCGCTTCGCGCACCGTCACAAAAAGCTGCTGGATCGCAGGCAAGAAGCGCAGCGTCAGGCTGAGGGTCAAGCCCCACGTATAAGGCAATCCCAGGCGGACACAGGCCTGGACGAGGGCACGTTGATCGGTGGTGAACAGCAACGCACCGACGAAGAAAGCGATGACCAGCGCGCGCGTGGCAAACAGCGCTGCCTGGAGGAGCCCCCCTACCGTTAGCCGCAGCGGCCCCACGGTCACAAGTACGTCACCGGAAGGAGCGAAAAATGGCTGCAACAGCAGGATCAGCACAATCAGCAGCGCCATCTGCCGCCACAGACGGCGGAGCACGCGCCAGGGGATATGATTCCCAAGCAGGAGCAGGTGCAGTCCTAGCAAGAGCGCACCTTGCGCTACCACGTTGGGCAACAGGAACGCCATAACGAAGCCCAACAGCATGCCCCACAACTTGACGCGTGGATCGAGCCGGTGCAGCCAGGAGTCCCGGTGCACGTAGAAATCGAGCGCCAC
>JBJYXQ010000130.1:0-2487 GCA_046260035.1 Anaerolineae bacterium | reverse complement strand
TGGTATAGTACGCGGACTAATTCTTAACCAGTCTCAGGAATGAAATGTGATGAATGTAAAAACGCCTCTCTATTTATTGGTATTGTTTTGCCTTGTGCTCCTCGGCGCGTTTGTTTTGTCCCCGCGCCTGACATCCGCCGCTCCGCCCGCGCCGCTGACACCTACAGTAGGCTATGCCGAGCGGATGGACCTTTCCCCGGCGCTACGTGATATGCAGCCGTTGGTAGACGGAACGCAATCATGGTCTACGCCGGAAATTAACTTACGTTTGCCCAAAATCTTTCAGTCGGACATTGTGGCCGAAGCAGACCCTGTTGTGCAAAGCGTAGCCGGTCCTGCGGACATGCCCGAGCCGCTCACGAGTTTCGACGGTCTGGGCAACATCAATGGCGTCCACCCGCCGGATACCCAGGGTGACATCGGCTATGATCCGGCGACCGGGACCAAGTACTACGTCCAGTGGGTCAATCTCTCTTTTGCCATTTGGGACGTGACCGGCACGCCCACGCAAATCTACGGCCCGGTCAATGGCAATACGCTCTGGCAGGGCTTCGGCGGCGATTGTGAGAACACAAACGACGGCGATCCCATCACGCTCTTCGATCCTATCGCTAATCGCTGGATGATGAGCCAATTCGCGGTCAACGGCCCTTATTATCAATGTATCGCCATCTCGCAGACGGCCGATCCTACCGGGGCCTGGTATCGCTACGCTTTCCAGGTCAGTGCCACCAAGATGAACGATTACCCGCACTTCGGGGTCTGGCCTGATGGCTACTATATGACGGTCAACCAGTTCACCAGTTCTTGGGCTGGAGCCGGTGTTTTTGTCTTCGAGCGTGACAAGATGCTCGTGGGTGACCCCACTGCGTCTTTCCAATCCTTCGATCTGTTTTCGGCGAACGCTGATTTCGGTGGAATGTTGCCTTCTGATCTGGATGGCTCCACCCTTCCGCCAGCAGGCGCGCCTAACTACTTTATGGAAGTCGACGACGCTGCGTGGATTGGGCCAACTGACGCTATGCGTATCTGGGAGTTCCATGTGGACTGGAGCGACCCGTCGAACACGACGTTTGGTATCGACAGGCAGCCGAACGCCGTCATCCCGGTGGCTTCGTGGACACCTCTATGTACGAGCACGCGCAACTGTATTCCGCAGCCGGGCACAACGTCTAAACTGGACGCCATCGGCGACCGGCTGATGTACCGGCTGGCCTATCGCAACTTTGGGACGCACGAATCGCTGGTCGTCAACCATACCGTTGACGCGGGTGGTAATACTGCTGGTGTGCGCTGGTACGAAGTCCGCGATCCCGGTGGAACGCCGGTGATTTATCAACAGAGCACGTATTCGCCGGATTCTAATCATCGCTGGATGGGCAGCATTGCGATGGATGGATTGGGCAATATTGCCCTAGGTTACAGTGTCTCCAGCAGCAGCATCTATCCCTCCGTGCGGTACGCCGGACGGCTGGCAAATGATCCCCTGGGAACGTTGCCCCAAGCCGAAGCCTCGTTGGTCGTCGGCACCGGCTATCAGACCAGCAGTTACCACCGTTGGGGTGACTACAGCATGATGGGCATCGATCCGGTGGATGATTGCACCTTCTGGTATACACAGGAGTATATGGCGACGTCTGGATACTCACCGTGGTCCACACGTATCGGCTCATTCCGCTTCCCGAACTGCGCAGCGGCCGAACCCGGCACGCTGCGTGGCGTGGTTAGCGACGCGGCGACGCTTGATCCAGTGGATGGTGCGCGTGTGGAGGCTGTCGGCGCATCCGGAACGGAGACCACTTCCAGCGACGCATCCGGCATCTACGCACTGTTGCTTGAACCGGATACCTACGACGTGACGGCCAGTGCCTATGGCTATTTCTCCAACACGGAGACTGATGTCGAGATCACGAGCAATGCGACAACGACACTCAACTTGCCTTTGACTCCCGCGCCAACCTATGTCGTCTCCGGGACTGTGACCGACGCCCTAACCGGCTGGCCGCTCTATGCGCGCATCCGCGTGCAGGGTGATCCCTTCAGCCCACCCGCACCTGACAACGAGACCTGGACCGATCCGGTCAGCGGCAATTACAGCTTGACGTTAGCGGCGGGGACAACCTATACTTTTGAAGTCGAAGCCTGGGTCTCGGGCTACTTGCCCGCCAGCCTGTCTCTTGGCCCTTTGACCGACGATGAGACGCACGATGTGGCGCTGCACGCGGATATCGTCGCGTGTGAGGCACTGGGGTATAGCCTCAACCGCATTGGGACGATGGAATCCTTCGATGCGGATACTCTCCCCACCGGATGGTCGCTGGTAGACAATGCCGGTTCTGGCGTCCTCTGGCGCTTCGATGATCCGAAACCGCGTGGCAATCTCACCGGCGGCGATGGCTCGTTCGCCATCATCGACAGCGATTACGCCGGTTCGGAAGATGTGGATGCTATCTTGCGCTCGCCGTCTATGGATCTCTCCGGCGAGAC
>JBJYXQ010000129.1:0-4722 GCA_046260035.1 Anaerolineae bacterium | reverse complement strand
CCGATCAACTACGCGCCAAAGCCGACGCGGCGTTGAAGGCCGGGAAGCTGCAAGCCGCCAAGCTTGCCATCAACCAGTGGCTGTCGATGGAGCCGGACAACCCCACAGCGATCAAGGCATTAGCCGTCATCGAGCGACAGATTGCGGATGCTGCTGCCGCCGCGCCCCAGCCGGCATCCCAGCAGACTGCGGCACAGCAACCGGCGGCTGCACCCACGCCACCTCCCACGCCGATCACTTTCACACCCCAACCGCAAGCTCCAGCGCCACAACCTGCACCTCAACCGACGACGCCTGCACCACAGCCGGCGCCCGTCGCACCGACGCCAATCGCACCACCTGCTCAACCTGCCGTTACCCCGGTTCCAGCAGCTCAACCTGCGCCCAGCATCTTCACCTTCTACACTGTGCCTGATCAACGCACGGGGGTGTTGGCCGCCCGCTACACCACCGAGCAGTTCGTCAGTACTGAAGGTCAGCTTGATGCCTATGCCGCCGAGGTTGACGGCCAACCGGTGATGTTGACATGGATTTTCTCCGCCGAAGCGACACCGGAGAAGCGTGCGTTGCTCGAATCGCTGATCCAGCAGGGACCGCCTACAGCAAGCTTCCTCTGGCCGACAGCGGTGGTTGAGTCCGCGGAGGTGTCCGGCTTTGGCTATCTCACGGCGCCGCACGAGGCGCGTTTCAAGAGCATCGAAGATCTGATCAAACAGTGGGTGGAGCCAACCTTCCACGCACTTACGACGGCGCTTTTGGGCTTTGTGGATAGCTTTACCGCGTTGCATCTGAAAGGCCTCTGTCATCGCGACCTGTCGCCACGCGACGTCTTATTCGATCCCGACACGGGCGATGTGCTTTTCGTTTACGCGGACAATATCGTGCCAGAAGGCACAGTTGGCGCACCCCGGACGTTACGTTTTGCAGCGCCTGAATTGGTGCGCGGCGAGATATCGCCCAATGTGCAGTCCGACCTGTACACGCTTGCTACGTTGCTATTCTACGTGATGATGGTACATCATCCATTGGAAGGCGAGCGTACGCTCAACATCCCGGCCTTCGATCAGGCAGCCGAACAACGGATCTTCGGCACTGACCCCGTCTTCATCTTCGATCTCAACAACGACACCAACCGCCCGGTGCCGGGGTATCACGTTCGCGTGCAGGACTACTGGCCGCTCTATCCGCAGTTCATCCGCGATATGTTCATACAAGCGTTCACTGCCGGCCTGCGCGATCCTTATGGCGGGCGCGTTCGCGTGACGGAATGGCGCAAGGCACTCGTCAATTTGCGTGATACGATCATCTACTGTGCGCAGTGCAGCGCCGAGAACTTCTATGATCTCGCTGCGCTGAAGGCCTCCGGCGGCAAGCCGGGGACGTGCTGGTCGTGCAAAAATGATCTGGCGCTGCCGCCCCGTTTGCGTGTAGGGGATGCTGTGGTGATGCTGAACTACAACACACGACTCTATCCGCATCACGTGGATCCCGATAAGGCGTATGATTTTTCAACGCCCGTTGCCGAGGTCACACGCCATCCCAGCAATCCCACTATCTGGGGCCTCAGAAACCTTACCCTGGAGAAATGGGTGATCACGTTGGACGATGGGACGATCAAGGATGTCGAACCGGGGCGTAGTATGACCCTGGCACCTGGCATCAAGATCAACTTTGGCAAACGCGAGGGCGAGATTCGCGTATAGCCGTTTTCTATCATAAAAGGCGCAGCCACCGGCTGCGCCTTTTGTTCTGGTATGATTCGTCTGTGGTACAATCCGAATTGCTTTGCCTTAAGCAACAATGGGCGTTACAATGGGAAATACTATTTTTGTTTGCCAGGAAAGGAGATGCCGATGCAGATTGTTACGGACAGTGGGATGGATTTGTATTTACCGCCAGAAGAAATGCCCGACATGGCGCTGAATCCCGTACGCCACGCGATTACGCTTGAGGGGAAAACGTACAAGAGTGGCCTCGATATTCAGTCCGAGGAACTCTACCGGCTTCTGGAGGAGACAGACGCTTTCCCGATTACGTCACAGCCCTCGTCCGGAGATTTCGCCGAAATGTACCGCAAGCTGGCTGCCACCGATCCGGATATTCTGTCGATTCAGATGTCGTCGGGACTGAGTGGCTCGGTCAACGCAGCACAGGCTGGTGCGGCGATGGTGCCGGAAGCCAATGTCACCGTTGTGGATGCTAAGACGCTCTCTGGCGTGGTCGGCTGGCAGGTATCGGCGGCAGCGCGTGCCATCAAGGCTGGTTGGCCTGTGGAGCGGATCGTCGATCTGATCCAGCGTATCGTAGCCGTGAGCGATAGCATCTATACCCTGGACGATCTGAAGTACCTGGTCCATGGTGGGCGCATCAGCCACATGAAGGGGTTGATTGCTTCGGCGCTGCGCATCAAGCCGATGATCGGAGTGACGAAGGATGTCGGCAATTATGAACAACTCGGCATGGCGCGCACATTCAAAGGCGCGCTCAAGGGATTGGTCAAGTTGATGCTCAAGAAGCACGAGCCTGGCACACCTCTGCGTGTACAGGTTATTCACGCTCTCAATCCGGAGGGCGTAGCTTTTCTGCGCGGTGAAGTGGACAAGACGTTTGATTGTACGTGGATGCCCCTCGGCACGATGTCACCAGTTTTGGGGGCGCATACCGGCCCTTCGATGGTGGGGGTTGCTTTCGCCGCGCTTGCAGATTATCCGGAGGTTCCCTAGTCTATGCCCCGTACTTTTACCCGTCGTCAAATGCTGAAACTCATCGCCAGCGCTGCCGCCGCGGCAATGGTGTCGCCGGTCTGGCACGCTCGCGCGCAGTATCCTACATTGCGGATGGATCCGGACGAGACGGATCCCAATACCTACGTCTTGATGGGCCGCGCTATTTACACCGTCGCCTTCTACGAGAAACCCGACACGACTTCCGAGCGCATCAATGCGATAGCGCGCGATCAATCTTGTCGCATTTTAGGGGAGGTGCACGCGCCCTTCAGCGCCCACAACGATCTGTGGTACGAAACCGATCTGGGGTACGTTCACTCGGCGTGGGTGCTGCCGATGCGTATCTATCCGCCGCAGCCTTTCATCGCGGATATCGGCGATTGGGGCTTCTGGGGTGAGATCTCACAGATCTATACCGAAGGGCGCACCGAGCCGCACGCGCAGGCGGCGAAGAAGTACCGTTTCTACGGCGGTAATATGTTCCACGTGATCGATGTCGCCACCGATGCAGAGGGCGCTGGTTGGTACAAAGTCGCCGACGATTATCCTCCCAAGGTTTACGGCAATCACCAATGGGTGCTGGCCCGCGATGTGCGACGCTTTCCACGCGCGGAGATGGCACCCATCCATCCCTTTGTCGGGAACAAGCACATCGAGGTCAGTCTGGATGAGCAATCGCTGATATGTTATGAGGGTGAGAACGCCGTTTTCCACACACTCGTCGCGTCGGGATTAGGTGGGGCGTTGGGAACGCCGGCGGGGAACCATGCCGTCCTTCTTAAGCAAGCCTCGCGGCATATGAGCAACGTGCCCTACGAAGGGATGAAAGAGGAAGACATTCCTGCTCCTGAAAACGTTTTCGACCTGCCGGGCATACCGTGGAACACTTTCTTTACCCTGGCGGGAATGGCGATTCACGGCGCGTATTGGCACAACGATTTTGGCATACGTCGCAGCCACGGCTGCCTGAACGTTTCCTGCGAGGCCGCGCGGTGGATTTATCGTTGGGTCCACCCCATCGGCGGCTACGAAGACGATTTCATCCGCAGCGATCATCGCGTCGGCACACCGATCAACATTGTGTGAACTAGTTCGCGAAAAACCGGGATTTTTGCTAAAATCCCGGTTTTTGTTTTATTCTTCGTTAAAGGCGAACGTTGCCGCAATTTCCTCCATTAGTGGGGGAATAGGATCAACACCCACGGCGCGGATGCGCAGGACGTAAAGCCAGTAGTCCGCTCCCTGGATCACCCACGCCTTGGCCGGTCCGCCCTCTCTGCCGGGCCACTGTTCCTGGAAGAGAAAGGCCGTCTGTCCCTGCCATTCGGTTTCTTCGACAAACTCCGCTTCGGGCGGGGCATCGGGATCGTGCGTGGTTTCTAACATCACCACGGCGTTGTTAAGGAGCAGTGGCTCTGTAGGCCCAGGCGCCCACCACAGCGCGATCTCCCCGTTCCCATACTGCCATACGCGCCCGCCGGCATATGGGTCACCTTGCGCGATGGCCTCGGCGAAGGCCAGGGGAATGCGCAGGTTCGCGCCGGAAGGCAGGGTCTCCGTCAGCGTGCGGAATTCGATAGGCGCAGTCTTGAAGGGGAACATGCGCTCCCCGACGACGTCTAGTTCTGTTTCCACATGAACGACGAGCCACCAGTGACCTGTGGGCGTGTCTAGCGACAGTTGGAACGGCGCGGGCGCGACATAGCGTCTGGCACTTTGCTGGACGAGATCGAATGTGGAGGTGACCGTCATCGTTGGATCGTAAATCTTCGCGCTCATGGCGATGTCCGCTGTGACGCCCTGGGGCAGCGTCACGTCGGCGATGAGAAGCGGTGGCTCAAGCGCGGAGACTTCCTCCGGCCACGTGATGTTGACGACCAATGGCGGGATTGGGGTGGGCGTCGGTGTGAGTGTTGGCGTCCAAGTGGGGACGGGGGTGAAGGTAGCTGTCGGCGTGAGCGTCGACGTCGGTGTCCCTGTTGGCGGTGGTGGCGTC
>JBJYXQ010000128.1:0-1813 GCA_046260035.1 Anaerolineae bacterium | reverse complement strand
ACCAGATGCACACCGAACCGGCGATTGCCTTTGCCAAACTCGGCTATCACGTGCTACTAGAAAAGCCGATGGCGCCCACCCCGGAGGAATGTCGCGCCATCGTAGACGCGATCAAAGCAGCAGGCGTCCTGTTCGGCGTATGCCACGTCCTGCGCTATACGCGCTTCACGCAGGCTCTCAAGCACATCATCGACTCCGGCGCGATCGGCGACTTGGTCAACATCCAACGGTTGGAGCCGGTGGGCTTCTGGCACCAGGCGCACTCCTTCGTGCGCGGCAACTGGGGCAACGAGGCCGCCTCCGGCCCGATGCTGCTCACCAAGTCGTGCCACGATATCGACTGGCTGCGCTATATGATGGGCGTTTCATGCGAAGCGGTATCCTCGTTCGGCACGCTCAAGCACTTCCGCAAAGAGGAACAACCTGCCGGCGCAAGCGAGTCCTGCCTGGACTGCGCCGTCGAAGCGGATTGCCCCTACTCCGCCAAGCGCCTCTACCTGACGGCGTTGGAGCGTGGGTACACCGGCTGGCCCGTGGATGTACTTACACCCGACGTCAGTCGCGAGAGCGTGTTGGAGGCGCTGCGCACCGGCCCTTATGGACGCTGCGTCTACGCCTGCGACAACGACGTGGTGGATAACCAGGTGGTCAACCTACAATTTGCCGGAGCGCGCACGGCGAGCTTCACGATGACAGCCTTCACCCAAATGCGCCCTCGTCGCGATACGCGCCTCTTCGGCACGCGCGGTGAACTGACCTGCGACGGGCGCTTCATCCACCACTACAACTTCATGACCGACAGCACCGAGACGATAGACACTGAAGCTGGCGATGCTTCCATCCTTGGCGGACACGGTGGCGGCGATTACTGGCTGATGCACCACTTCAGCCAGGCGCTTCTCGACGAGGATCAAAGCCAGATTCTCTCCGGCCCAGACGAGACCCTCGAATCACACCTGATGGTCTTCGCGGCAGAGCAAGCGCGCAAAGAAAATCGCGTCGTAAAACTATAGAAAAGACAGGCCTTCCAGGAGGCATCAGCTTCCTGGAAGGCTCATTCACGCATCACGTATGACGCATCACGTCGGCATATACTTCTCGTTCGGATACGCCATCACCTTGATTTCCTGCTTGGCCTCCAACGCCTCGAAAGCGGCGCGCCATTCATCCAATGTGATGCTGCGGGTGATTATCGGCTCGAGGTTGATCTTTCCCATTGCCATGATCTGCAGCGCGCGCTCCCACGAGTGCCAACCCATCGCCATGCGCACGGCCTGATCGGCGACTTCCATACCGCCCCAGCCCCAACTACCGCGCACGGTGAGGTTGTTGTAGGGAACCTTGTCCAGGTTAACGCTGAAATCGTGGCCCCACAGGCCGATGACCGTGATCCAGCCGCCGTTCTTGACCATGCGCGTCGCCTGCGTGATCGCGGCCTCGCCCCCGGAGCAGTCGAAGACGACGTCTGCGCCCGCGCCGCCGGTCAGGCGCAGCACCTCCTTGACCGGATCATCCTCGCTATAATAGATATAATCAGCGCCCAATTCCAGGGCCTTGTCAAGACGGCGCGCATCGCTTTTGAGGCCGGTGACGAGCACCGCACGCGGGCTGAAGAGCTTGACGATTTGCAGCAGTGTCAGCCCGATGGGACCGGGGCCGGTAATGACGGCAAAATCGGCGGGCAGGATGCGGCTGCGGAACATCGCCGCGTGGCTCATGCACGTCACCTGTTCGATGAGCGCACCCTCCGCGAAGGTCAGATCATCCGGCAGACGGTGTGCCAACTGCTTCGGCAGCGCCATACGCGGCGCAT
>JBJYXQ010000127.1:3584-7684 GCA_046260035.1 Anaerolineae bacterium | reverse complement strand
CCGCCAAAGAAATAGAGCAACGGCTGCGTGACTGTCGCCATCACCGGACGAAAGAGCGCTGCCCAGATCAACGCAGTTGCCGCAGCAAGAAGCGTGACATAAAGCGTCCATCGAGCGCGCGTCCTCCGACGAGGATAACGCCAGAATGCCCAAAACACCAGTCCATAGCGGGCGATGTAAAACCCATCGATCCAGCTTAGAATGGCCAGACTTTCCCCAACAACAAAATCATGGGCAGCCCAAGCCAAATTGCCGACAATGTTCAACATCCAGCCCCACGCCAACCAACGCCAGAATGACCTGACATCGCCTTCAGATTGATGCGACGCCCACCACAAGGTGCCGGTCACAACAAAGTTGAAGAGAAAGGAAGCCGCAAAGTCTAGCATCAGTCCACGCAGAACCGGCACCACAGTGGCGACAGCCCAAACGATCAGGAGGACGCCGCCAATGCTGGACAAGATGAGGGGCATACGCTTACTTGTGTTCTTGTCTAGTGTCATATATCAATCTTCCTGTTTGCGGCGGAAAGGATAACGCAGGAAGATAAGAAACGCGATCAACATCGCTAGCCCACCCACGATGCCGATCAACCGCACACCAAGTGGGCCGTGTGGATCGCTGTGACTGCGTCCCAACAACAGGAGCAGCGGCAAAAGCGCCGCAATCACGCCATTCGCGACTTGATCCAGCAGACCCCATGTAGCATAATACAGCCCCTCGCGTCTCTGTCCGGTCAACGCGGCGTCGTGATCGGCGATTTCCGCGCCAAAGGCCATCGGCAGCATCGTCACGCCGGACAGCGCTATCGACTGGAGCGAGACCCACACAATGCCCTGAGTCATCAACGGGAGCGGTATCCAGTCACCAATCAACATCAACCCAGGCATCACCAACGCTGAGGCGAACAGAGAACCGGCGAACACCGCCCACTTCCCTACGCGGCCCGCTAACCATGTGACCAAAGGATAGCACACCAACGAGCCAACAATCGCGGGGACGTAGAACCACAGCGTATCTCCCGGGTCCACCAGACAAATCTCGGTAGCGATGTAGGGAATGGCCGATTGCACCAACGTCGTTAGACCCCAGTAGAATACCCCAGCCGCGGTCATGACGACGAAAGCACGGTTCTGTAACATCGATCCTACCACCGCACGCAAGTTGCGGCGAGGTAGCACGCCCTCTGCTGGCGTCGTCTGGCGGTCGGTGCGTTCACGCAAAACCAGGAAAGGCAAATAAAACATCGGCAGCGCCAAAAGTGCGTAAATGAGCGCAGCGACGGCATACCCGAACCGTTCAATGAGCATCCCCGCAGCAGCACTCACGATCATCCCGACCAGCAGGAAGCTCGAGGCCCAGGCCGACATCCGCACGCGATGTTGGTCCGTCAACGCGAGTTCAGGCAGCAGCGCCGTGTAAGGGATTTGATTCATCGTATACGCTAGGTTATACAACACTAGCACCCCACCCAGGTATAGCAGGTTCCACATCGATTCCGTTTGCAGTGGTGGTGTCCACAACAGCACGAAGAAGACCAGTAGTGGCACTCCGGAGACAAACATTAGCGGCAGACGGCGCCCCCACCGGCTGCGCAGGTTATCCGAGAAATGCCCAATAAACGGCGCCATGCCGGCATTGAGCGCGCGGGTTCCGAAAATGATCACGCTGTACCACGCCGCTGGCGCGAGAACGGCACCTTCGCCCTCCGGTGGCAGGTAGAAATACAACAGCCAGCCGCTAAGGATAGCCCATACGATTGAACTACCGAACGTGATCAGGGCGTAGGCTACATCCGTCTTCAGGGTCGAGCGTGGTGTGTTGGTAACTGAAACCGTTTGCATTGTTGAGTTACACTCCCTCTTGCATCGCCGGATACCTGTAAACCCAATTATAACCCTAACCCGGATAAAACGTAAGGACGAGGCGTCCCCGCAGTTAGGCTACTGCATTTTGAGGTAAAGTCTGGCTCCCCAAAACAAAAAGGCCAGCACTTATGCTGGCCTTTGCAAAATGTCATTATGGCTAAACGCGACCGTCAAATGCCTAGAATATCGCGTGCCTCTTGCTCCATCAGTTCCGGGCGCCACATCTCCTTGCCCAAAACCACTTCCACACTTTTCTGCGTAAGCTCAGAGGCGCGTTCATGGACCTGATTCATCATAAACGACGCCATCGGGCACATTGGCGAGGTCAGAATCATCGTGATTTTTACGTCATCTTCAGCTACCGCAATGTCGCGGATCAAGCCCAAGGCCACCACATCCAGCCCAATCTCGAAATCGATCACATCGCGCAGTCCATCGCGAATCGCTTGCTCTTCACCTTGCATCGTTGCCTCCTAAGGTAGTCTGTTAGTCATCAGTCTTTAGTCTGGTAGTCAGAGCGGCTGACTGCCGCAGGCAGACTGCCACACCTCAGTAATACAGTTTCATTATAGCACTGAATGATGATTTGGCAATATAGAATATATCTATCTAACAAATATATTTAAACTACTAACAAAACAATCCATAGGGATTTTAGCGCGCCATGTCGAGGATGCCCTCGGGGGTGATGGGAATAGTGTGGCCGTTCTCGCAGTGGAAGGCGGTGTCCCCACGCTGCAGCGGCTGCTGGCAATGTGGACAGCGCAGAATATCCTCAAGCCGTCGTGGAGCGGCTGGCCCGCGCGCGCCCACTTTGACCGCTGAAACCAAATCGTAGTCTTCCTGCCATAACTTGGTGTGCACCATCTCCAACGGCAGCGCCTGCAGTTTCGCCTCGAACGCCTCCGACTTGTACGTGCGACCCGGCAGCCAGCGCGCGTCCTTGCCAATGCGATTGGTGATCAGGAAAACCCCGCCAGGTCGCAGCACGCGCACCATCTCGCGCAGCACCTGATCGGGGTCGGGCATAAATTCCAGCGCCTCCAGACACACAACAGCGTCGAAGGTCGCCTCGGGGAAGGGCAGTTGGCCAGCATTCTGGTGAATGAAGGTGATGCGATGGGCCCATGCCTCGGTCGTCTGCACCGCTTGCTGCAACATCTTGCGTGAAAGATCAAGGCCAACAAGCCGCCCGCGAAAACCATTCTGGCGGAAGAGCGTACGCGCCAGTCGCGCCGTGCCTGTCGCCACGTCGAGGATCAGGGGATCAGGATGATCGACGAGGGCTCGGCTCAACGGCAGACCCAGGAACCATTGTTCGTAGCCGGGATTGTAGCCCTTGATGCGGTCGTAGACGCGGGCAGACAAATCATAGAGCAGGACCACCATCCGGCGGCCCAGGTACGCGCCTTCAGCCAGAATGAGTTGCCAGTATAGAAACGCGATCAACACCAGCACCACGACAACGCCCACGACCCAGCCCATCTTACAATACCCAGGCCATCAAGAGGATGATCCCCAGGAGCCACGGTGTGAGAGCGCGGCGGTAAACCGGCGTTGGCGGATGCTGAAGGAGCAACAACAGTCCCGGCAAAGCCAGCAACAGCACCCCTCCGGCGGCGAGGAACTGTCCTTGCCAAACAAGAAATCCGCCGCCGAACAATGGCCCAAGCGCTGCCGAGGGTCCGGGATACGCATAAAACGCCATCAACAGGGTGAGTGCCAGCGCGGAAAGCACTGGCTGCAGCGTCGCTGTAATGTCGGCTGACGGACTCAAGGACGCACCGAGTAGCCAGGGTAATCCCACCAAAGCACCCGCGGCCCACGCTGCACCCACATCGCCGCGTCCCTCGTGCCAAAGCACAGCGATCTCGGTCCAGGCGACCATCGCCAGCGTGAGCATCAGTGCATTGCGGCCCAGGATCAACGCCGCCAGCACACTGACGCCGAGTGCCAGCGCAGCCATACATAATGGCGCAGCCAGCGCCGCCCGCCCCACCTCAGCCCACCACGCGCGCGCCTGCCGCAAAGCACGGTGCAAGGCTGCCCCCGGTGTTCCCGGCTGAAGGTAAGGCCAGAGAGGCAAAGGCGCTTCCCGTTCCCAGGTGCGCCACAGTGAAAAGGTTTCTGCCCAGGGCGTGCGCGTCACTGCGCGCCAGAAGGGCAGCCAGCCCGCCAGCGCCAGCACTAAAGCCGTGAGAGTGGAAATCAGAACATCCCCTTTAAGTGGGG
>JBJYXQ010000127.1:0-3484 GCA_046260035.1 Anaerolineae bacterium | reverse complement strand
TCCCATCCACGTCGATGTGCAAATCGGCCACCAAGCGTGGACCTACGTATTCGGTGATCACTTGATGCACATCAATAACCCCTGGCACCCTCGCAGCAACAGCGGCAATTTCCTCACGGGTTTCGCGTGAAGCGCCCGCGCCGGTCAAGTAGCGGAGATTTTCCTTCCAGGCCACCAGTGCTGCGCGGAAGATCCACAGCGCAACGAGCGCACCTGCGATGGGATCGGCCAACGGGTGGAGAAAGTGAGATCCAAGGACACCAATGAAAGCAGCCCCTGACGTAAGCATATCGGAGAGATTGTCTTGCGCGACAACCCTCAGTGTGGGACTGGCAACCCGGGAAGCGATACGGCGGATCGCGCCGTACATCGCCGCTTTGACTGCAGCACTGATCAGCAGCGCCAAAATGGGCCAACCGAGTTCCAGCGCCAGCCCCCCGCTCAGAAATCGCGCTATGGAAGTACGCCCGGCTTCGTATCCGGCAAACGTCATCGCAGTGGCGACCAATAGCCCGACGATAGGTTCAAATCGGCCATGGCCCTGCGGGTGTCCGATGTCCGGTGGCTGTTGCGCCATCCAGAGACCAAGAACCATCAGCAACGAGTACAAAACGTCCGAGACGGAATTGGCGGCATCGGCATACAGCGCGACACTGCCTGAGAGATAGGCCGCCACGCCCTTACCCGCAGCTAGAAGGATATTGCCTCCCAGAGTAACGACGAGCGCCCGGCGAAACAAACGGGCTGCATCGGGATCAGGTTTGTAATCACGAATCCATTGCATTGTACACCTACCAAAAACGAGCAGGGTGTGTCCCCCCTGCTCGTCATCTTTTTGTTAGTTCCGGCCCTGGGTTACCGCCGCCGGAGTAAGCTTATTATAACATATCAGCAGACCGGATCGCGAAAGTTGTAGATATGGCCTTCGCGCTGCCAGACCTTACCGCAAGCACAGTGGAATGCATCCTGCGGGGGAGCACCCAACGGCGCACCACACGCTGGACAACGGAAAAACGTACCAGCAGGAGCATTACTCTTCCCCGCACCCGCCCGCGCACGCGTGAAGACGCTTGGGCTAAGCTGCCAGAGCGCACCCGTCGGCTGTGCCAGCGCGTCCAAGGCAGCCAGGAGACGCGTAGGGACAAGGCGCTTCAAAATGTCGATGCGGAAGTGGGAAACGGTGCGCGTGGCCTCGCGGCGCAATCCTGCGTATTCCAACTGCGTCCACATCCAGCGGGGATGAAAATCAAAGTTAAGAGCCACGAATTCGACCGGTTCAGGATCGAAAGGCAGCCACGATTGGCGACGCAAAATATAGCGCGCGATCGCCTTGAGGTTCAGCTTGTTGGCGAATTCCAGGACGAACGCCCCACCTGGCCCCAGGATGTCGGAGATGCCGCGCAGTACGACAGGCGCGTCGGCGGCGTGGTGCAGCGTGCGCACCATCGTCACCGTGTCAAAAAGGCCCGCAACGAACGGCAAGTGGTAAAAATCGCCCTGCACGAAGAGGTAATGGGGTTCTCCCTCCGCGCGGGTTTCACCGAGACGTTCGACGGCCTGTTCCAACTGCGTGCGCGCGTAATCGAAGAGCACGACCGTCTCGTAGCCCGCGTAGAGATCGGCCATGCGTCCAAACCCTGCACCGATTTCGATAAGCGTACGGCCTTTTGGCGGCAACAGGGCCCGCATCGCGATATGCTCAGCGGCATCCTCATAGGCACGCGTGGTGTCCCAGAACTCCGTACGGTAGCGGGAACCCTCGTAATTACAGATGGGCCGTTGATCCATTTATGGAGCGCCTTCGACTGCCTGCTGCAGAAGCTCCTCGGTTGAGTTGGGCAAACCTTGTAGTGCGCCAGTGAGCGGGGAGAAGACCGCCCGCAACTGTTCAATGGCCGGAGCCATACCGGCTTCCGCCAGGGGAATTTCGACGGGCACTTGCATGACGACCGGCACAGTTGTGTTGACGGGCACCATCAGGTTCAGGGATACGGGCAGCGGCAACCCCTCTGGCAGAACAAGTTGCACAGTACCGTGAATCGCGCCTCCACCGGCCGGCCAGATAAACGTCGCTGGCGCCGAGATAGGCACAGGTTCCACCAGCACAACCTGCGTGTTCTGGGCCAGCGGTAGATCGAAAACCACCGGCATCGTATCGGTGATGTAGACAGTGGACTCAATGCGCGTCTCTCCCAAGGCAGCGAAGGCACTGTCCAAATCTAGCAACAGCGGTTCGGCGACTTGGCTCTTGGCCATAAACACAGGATCAGGCGCTAAAAACAAAACGACCACCAGAATGATGTTGACGACAAACGAGAAGACGATAGCAATATTCTTGAACGCATTCCACAATGGACCGAACCCGCTCCTTTTGCTTGAGGCATTCTTTGCGGGCTGGTTGACTTCCACCCGTTCACTATCTGATGTTGTCATGCTGACCTCCTGCGTAAACTATAAAAATATGTTACCATAATTATTGACAAAACGCAAAGGAAGTCGGTGCTTTTTTCGCAAGCTACCCTGACTTCACCACCATCGGCAAGTAGATGCGGATCATGTTGAGCTTGAGTGTGACGCTGCGTGTGATGCTCTGGTATCCCGGTACCGCGATGCTGGCCTGGTTAATGACGATAGATGGAAGAATGACCGTGCTGACAGGGACAGGAGGGGTAACGACAGCAGCGTAGGTGAGGGTGATATCGGGTGTGGGTGAGAGAACGCCCGTCCATTGCAATAACGGGGCTTGCGTTTCGTCAGCCTCGCCGGACGTGGCCGTGAATGAGCCAGGGATGTAGGCCAGGCCCGGGCGGATCACATCGCTCATAACGGCGGTGAGGGATAACGGCCCGGTGGCGTTGCGGATACCCACCGTGTACGTCACACGATCACCGTTATAGGCGGAGGGTGTAGAGACGGTCTTGAACGACGGTGTGAGATCAGGATAGTCGGAGGGACGTACGATTTGCACGGTCGCCGTACGCGTGAGCGGTTCTTGCCCCTCGGTGACGATGACAGCCGTGTTGGTGATGCTGCGCCATTCGGTGGTGGCGACGGTGACCGCGTAGGTCACGGTCACAGCGGGGGTTGGTGTGAGCAGGCCTGTCCAGGTGAGCGCAGGTACAGCGGCATCATCCACGACGCCTGAGGTGGCTGCGAGAGAGCCCGGGACATAGACCAATCCTGCGGGAACCGTGTCATTGAGCGTCACAGTCTCAGTCGGTGATGTCCCGCTGGCCTGGATGGCGACGGTATAGGTAATCGTCTCACCCGGCGTCGCTTCGGCCTGTGAGGCGGCCTTGCTAGCATCCAGCGCACTGCTCCCGCCATTCCATCCGGCGAGACGCGCCCACAGCGCCCACACGGCATATGCCTTCTGGTTACAGTTGAGCGACTGGCTGTGCGCGCAACTGCAGCTATACCAATCTACATTCTCCGTGTGTGTGCCCTGCCAATCCAGGGCCCAGTTCTTGTCGCGTGAACCATC
>JBJYXQ010000126.1:4167-5707 GCA_046260035.1 Anaerolineae bacterium | reverse complement strand
AGTGATAGTGCCAAGAAAGGTTTTGAGCGCGCTCCGCATCGCAGTTTGTTCTATGCGACGGGGTTGACGCCGGAGGAATTGGAACGCCCGATTATCGGGGTGGTCAACTCGTTCAACGAGATTGTGCCGGGGCATGTGCATCTCAACCAGATCGCTGCCGCGGTGAAGGCGGGCGTGCGGATAGCCGGGGGCACCCCGCTGGAGTTCAACGTCATCGGCGTGTGCGACGGGATTGCGATGGGGCACAGCGGGATGAACTACTCGCTGCCCAGCCGCGAACTGATCGCCGACTCGGTGGAGTCTATGGTGACAGGCCACGCCTTCGACGGGCTGGTCTTCATCCCCAACTGCGACAAGATCATCCCCGGCATGTTGATGGCCGCCGGACGGCTCAATATACCCTCGATCTTCGTCAGCGGCGGGCCAATGATGGCCGGGCGTTACGAAGGCGAAGACATCGATCTCAAGACGTTGTTCGAAGCGGTGGGCAAATACAAGGCCGGCAAAATGAGTGACACGGAACTGTGCGACCTGGAAATGGCCGCCTGCCCCGGTTGTGGCTCGTGTGCGGGGATGTTCACCGCGAACACGATGAATTGTCTTACGGAGGCGTTGGGGATGGGCCTGCCCGGCAACGGGACCATCCCCGCCGTCACCGGAGCGCGGCTGCGTCTGGCGAAGCAGGCCGGGATGCAGGTGATGGCGCTGCTGGAGGCTAACCTCTGCCCACGCGATGTGATGACGCAGGCGGCCTTCGAGAACGCCATTGCTGTAGATATGGCGCTGGGTGGTTCGACGAACACGGTGCTGCATTTGCCCGCCGTCGCCAACGACGCGGGCATCAAGCTACCATTGACGGCCTTCGACGCGATCAGCAAGCGCACGCCGTACCTCATCAAGCTCAGCCCGGCGGGGCCGCATCACATCCAGGATCTGGATGAAGCAGGTGGCATCCCGGCCGTGATGGCGGAGCTGAACGGCAAGGGCGTCATCCACGGCGACCTGCCGACGGTCACGGGCAAGACGGTAGGCGAGAATATCGCCACAGCTCGACGGCGCACCAAAGTGCTGCGCTCCGCCGATGATCCATACAGCCCGGAGGGTGGGATCGCCATTTTGCGCGGCAACCTGGCTCCAGATGGCGCGGTCGTCAAAGCGGCGGCGGTGAGTGCCGACATGCTGCACCATCGCGGTCCGGCTCGTGTCTTCGATGGTGAAGAGGCGGCGCTCGACGCCATCCTGAACGGCGAGATCAAGGCTGGCGATGTTGTCGTCATCCGCTACGAAGGCCCACGCGGCGGTCCAGGGATGCGCGAGATGTTGATGCCTACATCGGTGCTGTCGGGGATGGGGTTGGATGAAAAAGTAGCTCTCATCACCGACGGGCGTTTTTCCGGCGCAACGCGCGGTGCCGCTCTTGGCCACGTCTCGCCGGAGGCGGCAGGCGGTGGCCTCATTGGGTTGGTGCAGGAGGGCGATCCTATTGAGATCGACATCCCCAACCGCATGCTCACGCTCCACGTTTCGGAAGAAGAAATCG
>JBJYXQ010000126.1:0-4067 GCA_046260035.1 Anaerolineae bacterium | reverse complement strand
TACCGTCTACTGAAATCAATTCAAGGGAAGGAGAATCTAATACTATGTCAGTTCAAAAGAGTGAGTTTATCTGGTTCAACGGCGAGTTTGTGCCCTGGGATGATGCGAACGTCCACGTGACGGCGCACGCCTTGCACTATGGGTCCAGCGTGTTCGAGGGGATTCGTGCTTACGAGGTTAAAGGCGAGCCGGCGATCTTCCGGCTCGGTCCACACGTGGACCGGTTGTACAACTCGTGCAAAATCTACCGGATGGATGTGGGGTACGGCAAGGAGGAATTCTCGCAGGCGATTATCGACACGATCAAAGCCAACAAGCTGAAGTCGTGCTATATTCGCCCCCTGGTCTTCCGTGGCTGCGGAGCTATCGGTGTCAGTCCGTTCGCCTGTTCGGTGGAAGTAGTAATCTTTGCCTTTGAGTGGGGCAAGTATCTCGGACCGGAGGCTATCGAGCAGGGTGTGGATGTGGGCGTCAGCTCGTGGCGGCGGATGGCGCCCGGCACAATGGCTGCATCGGCGAAGATCGGTGGACAGTACATCAACTCGCAGTTTATCAAGATGGAGGCTCTCCAGCACGATTACGTGGAGGGCATCGCCCTGGATGTGAATGGTTACGTCAGTGAGGGCAGTGGTGAGAACATTTTCGTGGTCCGCGATGGGGTGATTTACACACCACCAATGGCAGGATCGATTTTGGGGGGAATCACGCGGAATTCGGTCATCACGTTGGCGCATGATTTAGGCTACGTGGTGCGCGAGGAGATGATCCCACGCGAAATGCTGTACATCGCGGATGAGGTCTTCTTCACCGGCACTGCCGCCGAGATCACCCCTCTGCGCTCTATCGATCACATCACCGTCGGTACCGGCAAGCGTGGACCGGTCACCGAGCGCATCCAGGCGGAGTTTTTCGGCATCGTTGCCGGAGAAATTCAGGATCGCCACGGCTGGTTGACGCCAGTAACGTAGCCATCAGTCGCGCGGCTGAGGTTTGCAAGCTGCACGCGTGGTTGTAATCTTTTCCTGAAGTATTTGTATGCGCTGTCCCGCCCGTTATGGGCGGGACGGTTGTTTTTCCACGACTTGTTTTCCCCTGGTCACATGGCCGGTTTTTCGCAAGAACCCTTGACTTTTAAATGTATTTATTATATACTTCAAATGAAATGAAGTATATAATACATTAAGTAATAGGAGGGTGCGTTATGGACGAGCAAGGGTTGGAATTGGCACATGGACTCCTTATCCTCATCGGATTCGGTCTTTTCGTCGCCGGGATCGCTACCCGGATCCATGGGTTGTTTCCCATAGGTATTGTGGTCTTGGGTGCCAACCTTCATAGTTTGGCAGAAGGGCGCGCGTAAATGAGCGTCTATGATTTGTACGTCGGTAAGAAGAAAGGATAGACAATGAGTGAGAAACAATGTCCTCTATGTGGAAGCGATATGGTGCGCGGGCGCGCCGCAATCAAGAAATCGTGGATTGCGTGGATATCATGGCCCTTTGAACGCGACCGGCTGGAATTCGTTGCGGATCACGCTCCCGGCATCACCGAGAGTGTTGCCCGCCAGGATACGGACTACGAAGCGTTCAAGTGCGTCCAGTGTGGCGCGCTGTTGTTGACGCAAAACAAGTGGAGTGCTTGAGGAGGGAATACTATGCGTAAGTTGAAACCTGATCGATCTATCACAGGATTGGTTCCCGTGTTTACCTTGGTCCTCATCTTTGCCCTGGTGAGCATCTGGGCCGGGATAGAGGTTGGCGCGCGAGTAGGCAGTGCGTTGGTACTGCTTTATGCCGGATTCAACTTCTACATTTTCTGGTGGACGCGCAACACCGGTTATCTGCTAGCCGTCCTCTACCTGGTGTTTGGAGGGCTTTTTTTAGCCACATTTCCTCCACACTTTGGCAACTCCTTCGATCCACTCAACAAAACCTTTATGTTCCTGGCTCTGGCATCTGGCAGCGGTCTGTGGATGATGCTCATGACGCGCCGGTTCAAGTGGCGTGGGCGCGAGGTGTTCGAGTTGGCGGCTGAACCGGTGGATGAAAGCGCCAATGGCTTCACAGCACGTCCTCGCCCTGCCGGACAGGTGAATGCGAGCCGCGACGAAATCATGGCCTTCGCGCGCTTTGCCGGAAGCCGTCTCATCGCGCTGCCCTACGTCGAGACGGAACGGGTTGTCTTAGCGATCGTGAAATTCGGGGATGAGTTCCGGCACACGCTCCGGCGCGACTATATGGCGGAGACGTGGGTCGCTATCGACTTCGATGGCAATGTCTCCGTGCATATTGCGCAGCGGGATTACCTGGATTACCATGACACGTTATCTTTCGACCAGTTGTGCGCGTCGCTAGGCGACCTGTTCGTGGACTTTGTCGGGCTCTTCTGTCGCGGCGAAGGTGTGCGCATCATCGACCGGATGGATGCACTGCGCATCTCTGTCTTCTCGTAGGAGCGCGCCATGGACTTCAAAACTGCCGCTACACTGGGAACATATCTATCCAAGGATTATGCCGAGGACTTTTTCGCGCTACTTGTGACCTATCAAGATATTTCGGCATCGGAGGCGGCCTCGCGGCTAGGGTTGCACATCCGCACCGCGCAGGATTTTCTGGAAGGATTGACATCGCTGGACATCGTCAGCAAGCGTGAGGTATCAGAGGGCAAGCGTCCTTACTTCCGCTACACACTCGAAGTCAACAAAATCACTATGGAGATTGATCTGAGCCAGATGCAGTTACCGGAACCCGCCGAGGGGCTTGAACGGCGCATCCGCGAGCGACTGAACGCGGGAGCACGTTTTCCAACCGCGCGTGGGGATGGCACCATCAACCGTGTGGTGATCTGGACCGGTGAAGGCCGCGAACGGCGTGAGAACACCATCAAACTTTCCCCGGCGCAGGGACGTTTCCTCTATCATCTGCCATTTCCCACAGCCAAACCTTTGAGCATCGCCGACATTATGACAGAAGCTGATGTGGATGAGGCTTATACCCCCGAAGTGCTCGATATCGTCCAGCTTTTGGAGAATTATGGGGTAATTGAGGCGTTGTGAGGATGTAAGCTCGGTTTATCTATGTGCCTACGTGAAGTGTGATTTTCGAACAAGTGCCTTGGGACATCAAACCAAAACTCAGTTAAAGGAGGCAAGTATGTCCGGTCTGCGTTTGTGGATAAGCGTTGGTGTATTGGTTCTGTTGCTAACAGCCTGTAGTACAGAATACCCTGAAACGTGCCCATCTAATACGCCCGTCGGGTTGGCAAACGCAACCGAAATCGCGAGTGATGACAGCCTGCCCTTCCGTTTTCCTCTCGACGAGTCATCCATTGATGATAATCTTTACTTTGGTTGGTTTGGCGTTTCCAATGAATGCCCTCCTGGTAAGGTGGACTGTTACGAATATCCTGAACGCAAATTTCACGCTGCCGAGGATTACAAACGTCCAGCGGGCACACCAGTTTATGCGATGGCGGATGGGAGGATCAGTTTTTCAGGGACGGCAGGCGGATATGGATGGTTGATCCTCATTGACCATCCACAAGCAAATTTATACTCGCTGTATGGGCACCTCAGTCCAAGCCGCTGGAAGCTTGCAGCTGGTACGGAGGTGGAACGAGGTGATTTGATTGCCTACCTGGGCGACTCTGATGAAAACGGCGGCAGTAAGGAGCAACCCGTTGAGACGCACCTTCACTTTGGGATTCGCGCGGGGCAAATCGCGGATTATCCCGCTCAAGGTGAGTGGCGTTACATGGGCGGGTGGATCAGGCTTTGCCCTCAGGACCTAGGCTGGCTGCAGCCCTCGTTGGTCATCACTAGACAGGAGATCCCGCCTGGCGGTTTTGTGGAACCAGCAGCCGGCCTCTTTGAAAAGTGGGGTGTTGAGCTTGTCCTTGTCAGTGTTTACCTGGTTGGTGGGATATGCGTGTTTATCGTCGCACTTGCAAAGAACACAGCACGCTTTCCCGCAATTTATGGGAGCCTTATGATCGTAGCCGGGTGGGTTTTGTCCAGGAAGGGAATGCGAATCAGTTATGTGCTTTTTTCAATGGCTGCTCTTTTGTTA
>JBJYXQ010000125.1:0-3949 GCA_046260035.1 Anaerolineae bacterium | reverse complement strand
GTTTCCAGATTGTCAGGTTCTCCCAGGCTGCAACAAAGAGCATCCCGCCCCATGTAGCACTGGTGCCGACCATACCAAAGCGCATCTGGCCGCCGAATTGACCTTCTTCCCCAGTGAGCGATTCAACCACTGCCGGACTGAGCGGCAGGCGTTCCTCTATGGGGGGCAGTTCGCCGGCAGCCACCAGGCCGGCGAGAATGGGTGACTCTTTGTAGGCGCTTGGCGGCAGCGGGGTCGCAGTGACAACGACCTCGACTTCCTTCTCAACTTCGACCGTCTTTTCGACTTCAACTTCAACGGTCTTCTCAACTTCGACTGTCTTTTCGACAATCTTCTCGATGACTTCTGGCGTAGGCGTCGCGCACCCGGCCAGCACCATCACCAAAACGATCAACACATTGACAATCCCAATGTACTTCCGCATTTCGCTCCTCCTTAATGAATTTTGAAATAGGATACTTTTGTAAAATCGGATTGATCCGTATAAAATGTCTTTTTGTTTCACCTCCTCTCCGCTATAATTTAATAGACATAGTACCTATCCGAGAATTTACCCTTGAAGCGCTAAAAACGCTCGCAGACACAATTTTCGGATAGAGTCATAATCTATGTCGCATGTATGCGCGCGGAATCACGCGCAATCAACTGTGTGGAGACCACAATTGTAATTTTAGGCTGGTCGGGACTTTGTGCGCGCAATAGAAGTTGGCGCACTCCCAGCATCCCCATCCATGTTTTGTGGACATGAATGGTGGTCAAGGGTGGCGTGATTTCTTTCGCCACATCAATATTATCAAAACCTACAACAGAAAGGTCTTCCGGCACTTGCAAACCCATATCGCGTGCCGCGTGAATGGCACCAATTGCCGATAAATCATTACACGCAAAAATCGCCGTGATTTGCGGCGATTTTCGTAACAGTCGTTGGGTAGCCTCATAGCCCGATCCACGGTCAAGCCTTGAGGATTCGATGTAGACATCTTGGATAGTGTGGGCTTGCAGCGCCTTGAGGTACCCTTCACGACGCTCGAGGGCGCCTGGGGGAGATTGTTCGTTTACCCCAACCAGCCCAATATGTCTGTGGCCTAATTCTATCAGGTAGTTAACGGCAGCGCAAGCGGCGGGGCCATTATCAATCACGACACTGTCAAATGGAAGGTTTGGGGCATAACTGTCAACTAAAACAACGGGGGCGTCAATATGTCGTTTGAACAAATCGATGGTATCTTCAATAAACGTTCCGGCCAAGATCAAACCATCAATGCGCTGCTCGCGGATCATCGCCGGCCATTCGACCGGGTGATTGGATGGGTCTACTTCTATGTTAGCGTACATTAGGCTAAGATTGAGACTTTGACACGCACGCTCCGCCCCGGCTTGTATATATGCATAAAATGGATTAACTTCAGGAGGAAGGCCAACATCATGTTTGACCAGCAAGCCTACTACGTCCAAAGGTACATCCTGTAATTCGGAGTCAGGTTCCTTGACAGGATACCCTAAAGACATCGCGGCATCAACCACGCGAGAACGTGTTTCTGGGGCGACGTTAGGCCGGTTATTCAGTGCCTGAGAGGCTGTGCCCATTGATACACCAGCTAATTGGGCTACATCCTGCAACGTGATAGAATTCGCCATAACCTTAGTTTTTTCAGGTGAGATACTGAAGTTTCAATGAATAATTCAATTGTAGCCTGAAAATAGCGGATTGTCAATAGGGAATTTCTGGGATTGCTCAAACTTTTGGTCTACTGAAATCGTTGCCGGTATCGTTACCGGAACATTTATAAATATATCACAGATTTTTCTCGGTGTCAATAGATTTCGTCGTAGAACACGGAGAAAGCGCCTATTTTACGCTTCTCTGTGACCTCAGTGCACTCTGTGTGAGGTGTGGGGAACCGTCAGGGAGCTTGGTATTTCCGTCAACGTACTTCAATTTTCAGCAGCCACTTGACCCATTTGTTACCCTGTTGTTCTGGAAAAACGCCGCGGACTGGAAAGCCGTGCAAAACGGGCAGGGGTTCTCCTTCCCATTCATAAGCCAAGATATGGCGGTTTCCATCGCGAACTACATCAAGCCCTAGACGTGTCGAGTATCCATCGGCGCCACGCAGTATGATTGCTGTCGCTTCGGGCAAGACTTCTGCCATATCAAGGATGTAGTCCAACGGAACGCCGGCCCACGTCGCATCATCCTGGAAGAAACCAGGGCAAACGAGTAATGTGCGCACTTCGCGTTTGGGCATGCAGCGCAGTTCATCGTAGGTCAGGCTGAGGGGATTTGCCACCGTGCCGGTCACGACCAGCCGGTAATCCGCCAGATCGATTTCTTGCATTGTGCCAGTGACGTGCAGATTGGTCGTTTCGTCCAGTTCTGTGTATCCGGGAATCACGGCGGGAGGCGTCGGTGCGATGACAGGGGGAAGGCTGCACAAGGTCGGTTCAGCTTCTTCTGGCGAAGGGGTCACGGGTGTCTGCACCGGTGTTGGCGATGGCGTTGTGCGAGCCGTGCAATTTACCAGCAGCAACACTATGAAACAAAGAGCATATAGTTTTCGAGATTTCATGATTTTCCTCAATATCCTACGGCTTGACCATCTTTGCGCCAGTCTGTCCCGGCGCAGTAGCCGGTCAGTTGGTCACCGTTGTCTAGCCTGTAGATCAACTGCGCCCCGCCGAATCGCCCGGGCGGCAGATCGGCGGTGACGTGGTGACCTCTCCGGCGTAGTTCGTCTATGACCTCCGGCGCAAAACCCGGCTCCAGCGAAAGGGCCGTCAGATCCTCCTCGATGTACCAGCGTGGCGCATCGGAGGCTGCCTGTGGATTCTGCGCATAATCGAACAACCGCACCATCATCTGTACGTGACCTTGCGGCTGCATGTGCCCGCCCATCACGCCGAAACTCATCACGGGCTGGCCTGCCCGCGTGACGAAGCCGGGGATGATCGTGTGATAGGGCCTTTTGCCGCCCGCAACGCGGTTTGGATGTCCCGGCTCCAGCCGGAAACCTGTACCGCGATTTTGCAGGCTGATCCCAGTGCCCGGGATGACGATGCCAGAGCCGAAACCTATATAATTCGACTGGATGTACGAGACCATCATCCCGCTGGCGTCGGCGGCGGTGAGATAGACCGTGCCGTGATCGGTGGGGAGTGCCGAGGTGGGGAACTGCGCCTGCTCCATCTTAATCTGCGTGGCGCGCTCCGCCAGGAAATCCTCGTCCAGCAGTGCCTCCGGCGGAACCTCCATCCACGCGGGATCGGCGATGTGGCGATGCGCCTCCGCAAAAGCAAGCTTCATCGCTTCGACCTGCAGATGGACGCTATCGGCGGAGTCTACGGGATACTGCGCCAGGTCGAAGTGTTTCAGAATACCCAACGCAATAAGCGCCGCGAGTCCTTGCCCGTTCGGGGGAATTTCGTGTAGATGATAGCCATTGTAGCTCTGCGCCATCGGTGTGCCCCATTCGGGCGCGTGCGTTGCCAGATCGTCGATTCTCATCAATCCGCCGGTGTCCTTGGCGTGCGCGACGATGCGCTCTGCCAGTGCGCCACGATAGAACGCCTCGCCCTTTGTCGCAGCGATGACTTCTAACGTGCGAGCCTGGTCGGGACAGCGGAACAACTCTCCGGGGTAGGGGGCGCGTCCGTTGGGTGCGAAGGTTGCTGCAAACGACGGGTAGGCTGCATACCGTTCTGGTGCTCTGGCCCATGCCATGGCCGTAATTGGGGAGACGAGGAAGCCGTCGCGGGCGTAGTGAACAGCTGCCTCGAATAGATCGCCAAATGGCAGTTTGCCGAAGCGCGCCGAGAGCGCCACCCACGCACTGACTGCGCCGGGAACCGTCACCGGGTCCCAGCCAATCGTCGGCATCCGGTCTAGCCCGGCAAAGCGTTCCGGTGAGAGGAGTCGCGGTGCGCGTCCGGAGGCATTAAGGCCGTGCAA